>JADQBU010000300.1 GCA_016278435.1 Halanaerobiales bacterium | reverse complement strand
TAATAAGGCGGTGGTCGATACATTACCACGTTCTATAAATACTTCTCTTACTACTTTAATTACAATTCTCGCAATTTATTTCTTTGGAGGAGCTTCGATCCAGACGTTTATGCTGGCTTTATTTATCGGTATGTTTGCAGGAACTTATTCATCTATCTTCGTTGCCAGTCCTCTACTGGTTACCTGGAAAGAACAGGTCTCTGCATAATTAATACAAGATTAAACCCCCTGTCTTTAGGTCAAAGAATAAGGGGGTTTATTTTCTTTAAACCGGGAGAGAATTTATATGGAATTTAAAAGATACAGACATTTCCAGCGTTATCGCGAAATAGCTCAAATTCTGGTCACAAATGGTCTGGGTTTTGTACTGGATAGACTAGATCTAGCTAAATACTTGCCTTTTAAAGAGAGATTTTCTTCAGAAGATGCTGATCCCGAAAAGAGAAATATGGCGGTACGATTACGTCTGGTTCTGGAAGAACTGGGGCCTACTTACATAAAGATGGGACAGTTAATGAGTACCAGAGCCGATATCCTACCCCCTAATTATATACGGGAATTAAGAAAACTGCAGGATGAAGTCCCCCCACTTTCTTTTGTAAAAATTGAAGAGGTAATTAAGAAAGAACTGGGGGATAATTATAAAGAATATTTTGAGAAAATTGACTCTAATCACCGGGCAGTTGCCTCTATTGCTCAAACCCATCATGCTGTGCTAAAAAGTGGACAGGATGTGATATTAAAGGTACAGAGGCCGCATATTAAGCAGAAAATAAGTACAGATATGGAAATCCTCAAAAATTTAGCCCGGATGGCTGAAGAACGGGGGGTATTCCCGGGTTTTGTTAAACCTACTCAACTGGTACAGGAATTTGAAGATCATATCAGGGATGAACTTAATTTTGAACTGGAGATTAATAATATAGAGAAGTTTGGCAATAATTTTAGAGATAATTCCAATATAATTGTACCAGAGGTCTATAATAATCTATCGAGTAGAAGACTAATTGTCATGGAAGAGATAAAGGGAATTAAACTTAATGAATTAACGGAAAAGGGACAGGATGTGGATGTTGATTTCCTGGCAGAAATGGGGGCTAAAGCCCTTATGAAACAGATCCTGATAGATGGTTTTTTCCATGCTGACCCTCATCCTGGAAATATCTATATTGTTGATAAAAATAAACTGGCCTTCATTGATTTTGGTTTAATGGGGAGATTGACGGAAGACGACCGGAACCATTTAACTGTTTTATTTGTAGCCCTGCTCCATAAAAAGGTTGATATTATTATTGATATTATGGTTGAAATCGGGGTTGCTCATGATAATATTGACATGGAGAGACTCAAACTGGATATCGGAGATTTACTGGACAGGTATTATGATATAAACTTTGTTGAAATAGATTTTATGGTTTTGCTTGATGAATTTATGAAATTAATATACAGGCATCACATCCGTTTGCCGGAACAATTTTATCTACTGGCCCGGGCTTTTGCGGTAAGCGAAGGGGTAGGACTTCTGATTAAGCCTTCTTTTAAAATAGTAAAAGTCGGTAATGAGTTTTTATCTGATTTAATCCGCAGCAGAATAAAACCTGAGAATATTATTGATATTACTGTTAACAAGTTGTGGAATTTAAGAAAAGTCAGTAAGAATGTACCTGATAAGCTTGTGACTTTGTTAAATAAAGTAACAAATGATGAGCTTGCAATTAATTTCAGGCATCAGAATCTGGAAAATCTAATAGATAAACTTGACATTTTCTCCAATAGACTTTCAATCAGTTTGATCATTGCTGCTTTGATTATTGGGTCTTCTATGATTCTTCAGATTGATAAGGAACCACTCATTTTAAATATTCCTGTACTGGGTTTAATCGGTTATATAATTGCCGGTATTTTTGGTTTCTGGCTTGTATTTAATATTTTTCGTTCGGGCAAATTTTAAAGGAAGGTGATGAACATGCAGGGAACATTAATTCTGGCATTGGTTTTTGCCCTTTTTGTTGCCTTGTTTTCTATTCAGAATGCAGTTCCGGTTTCATTAACACTTTTCACCTGGAAGTTTCAGACCTCACTGGTAGTTGTTGTGCTTGGTGCAATTGCCCTGGGTGCCCTCATTATGGGATTATTCAGTTCTGTAAAACAGTTCAGGCTAAAACGGGAGAATAGAAGGTTGAAAGACAAAAATGAAGAATTAATCAGCATTAACAGTGAACTGGAACAGGAAATTAAGGAGATTAAGGAGCTTAAAGAGAGTAAAGAGATAAGTGAGTCTAATAAGTTTACAGACGAAGATGATACAATAGGAGAGGAAGAAATAATTGAAAATAACTAGTATTTCCCATATTAGAGGGAAAATATTAAAATGGTGATAGTATATGCATAAAAAATGGTTGATAACAGAAAGTGAACATGGAGGTTCACTTCTGGAGAAAATATTATCAAAAAGAGGGATTAAAGGCCAGCAGGCAATAGAAAAGTTTATCTCTGGAACACTGGTAGATTTATATGATCCATTTATGCTGCCGGATATGGATAGAGCAGTTAAGAGAATCAAGGAGGCCATCACAGCCGGAGAAAAGATTTTGATCTACGGCGACTATGATGTTGACGGTATTACAGCTTCTGCTCTGTTGTATAAGTTTTTCCAGGATAACTTTTCTTATACTGCGGATTATTATCTACCAAACCGTTTACATGAAGGGTATGGTTTAAACCAGGAAGCATTGACTGGTTTTATTGAAAAGAGTTATGACCTTATTATCACGGTTGATTGTGGGATTACAGCTCTGGTAGAGATCGAATATGCAGTAAATAATGGTCTGGATGTAATTATAACAGACCATCATGAACCTGGGGAAATACTACCTTCGGCCTGGGCAGTAATTAATCCCAAGAGGCGAGATTCAACTTTTCCTTTTCGCAATTTAGCTGGAGTTGGTGTTGCTTATAAATTATGTCAGGGACTTGGCGGTAAAGCAGAAAAGTTCCTGGATATTGTAGCACTGGGCAGTATTGCTGATATTGTTCCACTCCAGGATGAAAATAGAATACTGGTAAAAGAGGGTATAAACAGGCTTAGAAATACAGAAGTTCCCGGCCTCAATGTCTTGATTGAATCTCTGAATTTAAATAGTGAAAACATAACAGCTGGACAGGTTGGATATATACTGGCTCCACCGCTTAATGCTGCCGGGAGAATGGAAGACCCAGAACTGGGAATAAAATTACTTATTACCGATGATAAGAAAGAGGCTAAGGAAATTGCCAGTAGACTTATTGCCATTAATAAGGAAAGACAGCAGGAAGAGGAAAGAATATATCAGGAAGCCTTAAAACAGGTGGAAAGTGAAATCGATCTTGAACATGAGAGGTGTATAGTACTTTCTTCAACAAATTGGCACCGGGGTGTAATCGGTATAGTTGCTTCCCGCCTGATCGAAAAGTACTATCTACCGGTTGTTCTAATCGCAGAAGAACCTGATGGAGCTCGTGGTTCCTGCCGGAGTGTTGATAAGGTAAATATTTTCCGGGCTCTGGAATATTGTTCTGAACTGCTGGATAATTACGGGGGACATGCCCAGGCGGCCGGACTGGCTTTGCAGAAAGAAAAAATTCAACAGTTCAGAGAAAAATTAAATGAGTATATGTTGGCTGAACATAAAGTTGATGATTTTATTCCAGCTTTAAGCCTGGATGAAATAATTAACCCCGGAGAAATCGATAGAATATTATGGGAAAAACTGGACAGGATGAAACCACATGGAGCAGGGAATCCCCGTCCTGTACTGATGATTAATGATATTAATTTACAACAGGTATTTGCCGTTGGTAAAGGAAAGAAACATCTTAAATTTAAGTTGGATAACGGACTTGAGGGTATCGGTTTTGGTTATGGAAATATGAAAGATAGGATTGCCCGGGAAAAGGTTGATCTTGCCTTTCAACTGGCTTTAAATCGATGGAATGGAAAAGAAGAGATTCAACTTAATTTAAAAGATGTAAATTTTCGAGAGGCAGCTGACTCTCATCCGGTATGTTTTAAGTGGCAAAACTGGAACCTATATGATAAGCGGGACTGTAGAGATAAGTTGAGTTATCTACAGAATTTAATCAAACAGGATAAACGGGTCGGAGTTTATTTGAATAATAATAAAAAACACAGGCGTTATCTAACCAGACTTGAGAGTGACCGTTTGCTCTTTTTTTCGAGCAGCAGTGCACTGCATAAAAATGAGCAAGTAGATGAACTGGTGCTGGTCTCAATGCCTTTTTCCCTGCAGGAAATGGCCGATATGATACCGTCTTTGAAAAATGAGATAAAGATTCACCTGCTTTATGGTAGGGAAGAATATTTAATAAATAAAAGATTAATCGAAGAACTACTTCCGGACAGGATATTTTTAAGAAAACTCTACAGCCGGGTTATAATTAATCAAGATTCACCGGATATTATCTATCAAAAATATAATCGTAGAGCTGTTAATAAAGGGCTTGAAATCTTTGAGGAACTGGAACTGATAGATATTATTAAAGACAGATGGAATATCTTGCCTCAGCCCAGCGGTAAATTGGACTTATCTGGATCAATGATGTATAATAATATTGTTAATATCAAAGAAGAATTTACCAGGTTTTCTGAACTGGCAGTTAGTAATAATCTGTTTGAGTTGATAAAAGAATTGAAAATAGGAGGTAGATGATGGAACTTAGTGAACTTATCAGAGATATACCTGACTTTCCGCATGAAGGAATAATATTTAAGGATATTACACCCCTCTTGAAAGATGTGAGGTTTTTCAAAAAGGCTATTGATGTTTTGAAAGATCACTATCAGGACCTGGAAATAGATTATGTTGTGGGTATTGAATCAAGGGGTTTCATTATAGCTACACCACTGGCACTGGCTTTAAATAAGGGGTTTATTCCAATCCGGAAACCAGGTAAATTACCAGCAGAAGTACACAGTGTTTCTTATGAACTTGAATATGGTAGTAATGTGCTTGAGATTCACAAGGATGCCCTGGACAAAGGTGACAGGGTTTTATTGATTGATGACCTGCTGGCAACAGGTGGAACAATTAATGCTGCTATCAGTTTAATAGAAGGGCTGGGAGCTGAAGTAATCAGTATTGGATTTCTACTGGAGCTTGCCGCTCTGGAAGGTAGAAAAGAGCTGCAGGACTATGATGTATACAGTATAATAAAAGACTGAAGGGATATTTATGGAATTAGAGGATCTTTTAAATGAAATTAACACACGAATGGAGGATCCAAATTTAGATATTGTTAAAAAGGCATATAACTATGCCCGGGAAGCTCATGTGGGTCAGAACCGGGTTTCTGGAGAACCGTTTATTAAGCATCCGCTTGGTGTTGCTTTTATTCTGACCAAACTGGGGCTGGATATAATCTCAATCTCAGCTGCACTGCTGCATGATGTTGTTGAAGATACGGGAATTACCAGTGAAGATATTACTAATGAATTCGGGGAAGAAATCGCGCTTCTGGTCGATGGGGTAACTAAATTAACCAGATTAAAGTTTAAGTCAAAGGAAGAGCACCAGGCAGAAAGCTTAAGAAAGATGTTTCTGGCCATGGCTCAAGATATAAGAGTGGTATTAATTAAACTGGCTGACCGTCTACATAATATGCGAACCCTCAATTTTCTGGACAAGGAAAAACAGATTGAGAAGGCCAGAGAGACGGTCGAAATTTATGCCCCACTTGCCCACAGACTGGGAATGTCCCGCCTGAAATGGGAACTTGAGGATCTGAGTTTCCGCTATCTCTATCCTGATATGTATTATGAGGTTTCTAATAAGGTGGCAGTAAACAGGAAACAGCGGGAAAAGGAAATCCAGAAAGCGATCCAACTCCTCCAGAATAAACTGGAAGAACAGGGAATAAAGGCTGAGATATACGGGAGACCCAAGCATTTATATAGTATCTATCAAAAAATGAAACGCAAGGAAATCGATTTTAATGAGATATATGACCTGACTGCAATCAGGATAATTGTAGATACGGTCCGGGAGTGTTATGAGGTACTCGGACTTGTCCATGAACTATGGAAACCAATACCCGGACGTTTCAAGGATTATATAGCAATGCCCAAATCAAATATGTACCAGTCACTGCATACTACGGTAATCAGCCCAAATGGAGATCCTCTGGAAGTTCAGATCAGGACTCCGGAGATGCACCGAACTGCTGAATACGGGATTGCAGCCCACTGGCGCTACAAAGAAGGTAAACATTCTCGTGATGAGTTTGAAGAAAAGTTAACCTGGCTCAGGCAGCTGCTGGAATGGCAGAATGATCTGCAGGAGCCGCAGGAATTTATGGAGACGCTTAAAATAGACCTATTCGAAGATGAGGTTTTTGTATTTACTCCCCAGGGTGATGTGGTAAATTTGCCGCGGGGAGCATCACCGATTGATTTTGCTTATCATATTCATACCGAAGTAGGCCATATCTGTGTGGGGGCCAAGGTGAATGGTAAAATCGTTCCTCTGGAATATAAACTAAAGAATGGTGATATTGTAGAAATTTTAACTTCAAAAAATAGTACGGGTCCCAGCAGGGACTGGCTTAAAATAGCCAATACATCAAAGGCCAGAAGCAAGATAAAACGCTGGTTTAAATTACAACAGAGGGATGAAATTATTCAGAGGGGTAGAGAAATGCTGGAAAGGGAATTAAAGAGGCATAATACTACCCTTAAGGAAAACAAAAAAGAACTTACTGAAATTGCTTCCCGGATCGGGAAGAACAGTAAAGAGGAATTGCTGGAATCAATCGGTTATAATCAGGTCAAACCAAAACAGGTGCTGGATAAACTTGATATTCATGAAAAAGAAAAAGAAAAGTTTATTCCGGAGTTTAAATCCCCTTCCCGTGGTAGTGTGGATAAGGGGATTATGGTCAAGGGGATGGATAACCTCAAAGTGCGACTGGCCAGATGCTGTAATCCGGTACCAGGAGATAATATTGTGGGTTATATAACCCGGGGCCGGGGTGTTTCTATCCACCGGAAGGACTGTCCTAACCTGGGAGGTCTAATGGATAATGAAGGTCACAGGATTATTGATGTTGCCTGGGATCGTGATAGAACAGAATCCTATCATGTTGAATTAACGATAAATGCAGTTAACAGAAAAGCACTTTTAAATGAGATTACTCAACTGATAAAAGAAGAACAGATTGACCTTCTATCTGTCATGGCCCGGACTGATAAATATAACCGGGCATATATCGACCTATCTGTTGAATTAAGTAGTTTAGAGCATATGCGTGATCTTATGAATAAGATCAAAGCGATAGATGGTGTTCTTTCGGTGACCAGATCAAAACCAACTTAACAGGAGGGTTAAAATGCGGGCAGTCTTACAGCGGGTTAAAGATTCCAGAGTTGAGACCGGGGGAAACTGTATAGCCGAAATAGGTTCCGGTCTGCTTGTCTTTCTGGGTGTGGGAAAAGGTGATAATGAAGATGATGCTGACTATTTAGTGGACAAGATTGTAAATCTGAGAATATTTTCAGATGAAGAAGACAGGATGAATCTATCTGCTCTTGATTTAAAAAAAGACATACTGGTGGTTTCCCAGTTTACGTTATATGGTGACTGTAGGCAGGGAAGAAGGCCCGGCTTTTCTGAGGCAGCCCCTCCGGACAGGGCTGAAGAGCTATATGACTATTTTGTAGAGGAGATTTCTAAACATGACCTGGAGATAGAGACAGGACAATTTCAGGCCATGATGGATGTTGAGCTTATTAATGATGGACCGGTAACTTTTCTTATTGATAGCAATAAAAATTTTTAAATAGAGGTGTACCAGTTGGAGATAAAAATAATTAGAGTCGGCAATAATATGACAAACTGTTATCTGGTAGGAGATACAGTAATTGATCCCGGAGCAGAAGGTGAAAGAATATTAAAGTTTGTAGGAGATTCAAAAATAAAACAGATTATCAATACTCATGGACATTTTGACCATATAGGTGGCAATCAAATATTACAGGAAAAAACCGGTGCTCCTATTGTTATACATGAAAGTGAACTGGAGTTTTTGATAGATCCCAGCAAAAATCTTTCTTTTATGATGGGGAAGGCCAGGGAAGTTTCCAGCCCGCCGGCTGAAAAGGGTTTAAAGGAGGGAGAAGAGATAATTATAGATGATATAGTTTTCAAGATTCTTCATACACCTGGACACAGCCCGGGAAGTATCGGTTTATACTCTGCTGCTGAGGGAATTTTATTCAGTGGCGATACAATCTTTGAGATGGGTATTGGGAGGACTGATTTTCCTGGTTGTCAGGAAGGGGAAATTTACAATTCCATTGAAAGTAAACTTCTTGTATTACCAGAAGATACTAAAGTCTATCCCGGTCACGGCGGCTCCACAACAATCGGAGAGTTCAGGGATAATATCTGGGTTAGACTCAAGGGATAAGTTGACATTCAGTATATTATAAGATAAAATTATTAAGAATTAATCTAGAATTAATCTATTTTATAATTCTTATGAAGATTTTTTGTGAATAGAAAGGAGATTGATTAAATGTTTGGTTCGTTAAGAAAAAGTAGTAAAGTTGTAGTATACATCGTAGTTGCTGCTTTTATTGTAACAGGAGGCCTGATGGGATTTGGGGCCTACATGAATAAAGGAGCAACATCTTCAGCAGGTGTATCTTCTCCTGTTATTGCCAGTGTTAATAATGAACAGATTACCCAGCAGGAATACCTGGCAGCCTTGAGAAATCAGGCACCACAGTCATCTCAGCTGGGAAATTTTGAAATAATTCCCTTCAGACTGCGGGTTTTAAATTCTATGATCGACAGGCAGTTACTACTGCAGCAGGCAGAAGAAAAGGGAATTAAAGCAGAGGTAACAGATCAGGATGTAGAAGATTTAATAAATCAAATACTGGAAAGCAACGATATGAAACAGGACGAACTCGTCAGTCGTTTAGAGGAACAGGGAAGCTCTCTATCAGACTTTAAACAGAGTATCAGACAGAGTCTGGAATTAAATGACAGAATTCAGAAAACAATTGAAAAGAGCTATAATCATATAACTGTTTCCGATGAAGATGTAAAAAAAGAATTTGAAGACAACTCTGATAAGTATCAGGACAAGACTTTTGATGAGGTCAAGGAGGATATAAAGAACAGTCTTTTGCAGGCCCGGCAGAATGAAGTATTTAACAACTGGATGGAAAATGTCAGAGCAGATGCTGATATAACCATTAATGACCCGGTATTAAAGGGATACAATGCCCTGACTAATGAAAATTATGAGACTGCAATTAGTACTTTTAAAAATGTAGTCCAGAATAATCCCAGTGCTGTTATGTATACCTATTTAGCCGAAGCTTACAGTGGGAATGAAAACAAAGAGCAGGCTGTTAAGACCTACCAGACAGCTGTTGAAAAATATCCGGATGACTGGGAAGTTTATCTGAACTTCGGCAACCTTTATCAGCAGATGGAGGACAAAGATAAAGCCCTTGCTCAATATAAGTTAGCCTCTGAGAAGGCCGGTGAAGATTTTATGGCTCACTATCAACTCTATATGGCCTATTCTCAGATGGGTGCTGAAGAACAGGCACAGAGTGAAATGGAGCTTCTAAATCAGATTAGAGATAAAATGCAAAAACAGCAAGAAGAATTGCAGAAACAACAGGAACAGCAACAGACACAACAGCAAACTCAAAAGCAGGACCAGACACAACAACAGGAACAACAGCAGGACCAAACCCAGCAGCAAACTCAGACTGAGCAACAATCTAATAATGGAAATAAAAACTAAATCCAGTTTTAAATGAATGTCTATTAACAGGCAGGGAGCGTTCTAATTAGCTCCTTGCCTGCTGTATATTAATGTTTTCTTTTCAGGATATTGTAAAGAAGGGTGGTATTTATGGATGTTAATGCACCGCGGGGGACCAATGATATACTGCCTCCGGAATCATCTAAATGGCAATACATAGAAGAGATAGCCAGGGAATTATTTGAACTCTATAACTATAAGGAGATCAGAACGCCAATTTTTGAATATACAGAGCTGTTCCAGCGTGGGATTGGAGAGGCTACTGATATTGTTGAAAAAGAAATGTATACCTTTGTAGATAAAAGTGACAGGAGTATTACTTTAAGGCCTGAAGGGACTGCCTCTGTCGTCAGATCCTATCTGGAAAATAAGCTCTATGGTATGGCTCAACCGCAAAAATTTTATTATCTGGGTCCCATGTTTAGATATGAGCGTCCACAGTCAGGGAGATATAGGCAGTTTCACCAGCTGGGAATAGAAGTCTTCGGCTCCAATGATCCGGCTGTTGATGCTGAGGTGATTTCACTGGGAATTAATTATCTGGAAAAACTGGGACTGGCTGACCTGGAAATATATATAAATAGTATTGGCTGTCCAGAATGCCGTAACGAATACAGCCAGAAATTGAAGGAGTTTGGCCAGAAATATGTTGGAAAACTATGTGATGACTGTGAGAGGCGGTTAATTAATAATCCCCTCCGTATTCTGGACTGCAAAGACGATAATTGTAATGAGATAATTCAGCACGCACCGGCTATTACAGACTTTATCTGTGGGGAATGCCGGGACCATTTTGAGCAGGTGAAAAATTATCTGGATATACTGGAACTTAATTATACTGTAGATCCTACCCTGGTTCGCGGGCTTGATTATTATACAAATACTGCCTTTGAGATAAAATATAAAGGACTCGGTGCTCAGGATACGATATATGCCGGTGGCAGGTATAATGGACTGGCAGAAGAGATAGGTAATAAATCCATACCTGGAATAGGTTTTGCTCTGGGGATGGAGAGGTTATTGATTACCCTGGAAAAACAGGGTATAGAACTACCTTTAGAGGAAGGAATTGATTTATATATTACAACTATTGGGGATAGGGCGAAAAATGCAGCATTTAAATATATAGATGATCTCAGAAGGTCAGGTTTAAAGACTGCAATGGATTACCTGGATCGAAGTGTAAAGGGTCAAATGAAAGCTGCCGACCGGATGAATGCAGTCTATACGATT
>JADQBU010000145.1 GCA_016278435.1 Halanaerobiales bacterium | reverse complement strand
CCCATATAGGCCACTCCAGTGACTAACCAAAACATAATAGGAAGATGAATTCCGGTCAAAATTGCCGTATGATGGGGGATATATGAAGGGTAAAAATTTATAATAACCCCTGTTAAAATAAATATTGCTGCAATATACCCTATCAGCTTCTTACTAACATCATGCTTTATTATAAAAAACAAGGCAATGAATGGTAATATATAAAAACTTAAATTTTTAAAATATACATAATTATCCATAGTTAAACCAAATAAAGTTGGTATCTTGGCAGCTGTTCCCGCTAACAAAGAAAATATAACAACTAACAAAATATCACGCCGGCTCTTTTTCTTTGCATCCTTATCAGCTGGATCAATCAATAATTGTTTCCACAGATTTTCTGTGTTTACTTTAGAATACTCCTCCGATATCAAATTAACATTTCCCAATCTTTTTACACTGATTAAAAAAGCTTCTTCCTCATCTAGTCCATTTTCTATCAATTCATCAATTTGTTCTCGTAAGTGATTCTCGAGTTCTAAAACATCATCTTCACTTAATTTACCACTGGATCGTAAATAATCACACCAGGAACTTATGTTTAATTCCAGATCAAACATTATCTTCCTCCTTTTCATCATTATCATAAATTTCTGCAGACAAAGTAGAATGAACTATTTCCCACTGTTTTTTATAATTTTCTAATTCTAATCGTCCCTCTTCATTTAAAAAATAATACTTACGTCTACGCCCTGTTTCAGAATTTTCCCAGTAAGACTCAATTAAATTATTTTCCTCCAGTCTGTGTAATACCGGATACAACATTCCCTCATTCCAGATAATTTCATTATTAGAAGCCTTTTTTACCTTCTTGATAATTTCATAACCATAGCTATCCTGTTTTTTTAGAATAGCCAGAATGAGAGGTGTAGCCGAGGCAGCAATTAAATCCTTTGAAATGTCCATATGAACCTCCAATACCTAGAACTTCTATGTGTTAAAATTATTATACCTAGAACTTCAATGTATGTCAAGTTAGATTTTGCTATTCAAGCAACTCTCCATCTGCAAATCTCTATTATTCAAAATGCTATCTATAGTTGACTTAACCTCTATATCAGGTTCAATCCCTTCATTTGCAGGCAGACCTTCTACAGCAACCTGATAAACAAGTGTTGAATAGTGAAAGCGCATCCGGGTATTATTTAAAACTGCATCCTTTGAACTATCTGTACAGATATGAGAACCGGCTGTTCTGGTTCCAAGTAGGATTCCAAGTTTATGATATTTTACTATTGCACAGAAATGACCTGCTGTAGAAAAATTTGCTCCATCTGTAAGAACAATCAGTTCACCATCAAAATGATTTTCGGCAGGTATAATTGGTTTACTGAAACCCAGTAAATTCTGTAAAAATGGTAGTTTACCTGTTAAATAAACTGTTTTCTTACTAACCAGGTGAGATAACAAAATCTTTGCCATTTCGTGACTGGCTCCAAAATTTCCTCTTAGATCAATTATCAATTTAGAAATATGGTCTTCCTTGAGTTTTGAAAAAAATTTATCCAGAAATAAAGCAAAGTCCTCGCCTTTTTCAGGCATAAAAATTCGTACTACTAATACTGCATAGTCATTATATATCTTGCTATCATAGTAATTCCCATCCTGATAATCACTAAAATGGAGCCCCCAGGCAGTTGAATTAAATTCACTCCTGTACTCTGCATTCAATCTTGTATTTTTTAAATCCCCGGTTTTGTCTAGATACTCAACATTGAAATAATTCGAATTATCAACAAAATCAAAGAACCTACTATTGAAATGCTTACTGATGATATACCTCTTTTTTGCATCATTATCCCCATCACAACTGATGTTGTCCAGTAGTATCTGTATAATCTGTCCACTACTTCTCCCATTGATTGATTTAATCTGATCCCCTGCTTTAATCCCACTGCTCTTATTGCCTTCTAATATATATAACTTATTATCCACAAGAGTTACTTTTAACGGAAAATACTTTGCTGTTTCTTCCCGGTTTTTCTGTAAAGCCCTGGAGATGGAGAGATTTGTATGTCCGCATTTAACATCCACAACCAGTGGATTAATTAAACGGTAAAATTCTAACTCAGTCATACCATCTTCAATCTTATCATAGGTATTTGCAAACCGTTTTTTCAGTACTTCCTTATCAGTAAAAATTAGAGGATTCTCTCTCATAATACAGTTTTCCACCTGCTGCAAGTCCTCTATTAATTCACCTTTACTATACTCCTTATTATCGGTTGCATTCACATCTACAAACCTTCCAAAGGAACCTGTTATAGAGAGTATAATGAAAACCAGAACCACTACTAAAGTCCAGACACCCAAAATACGTTTTCTCTTTCCTTTTAACTTTCTTCTAAATACAATTAGCAATAACAGTAATACTATTGTCAGTAAAACAGATATCACAGCATATAAAAATATTGTATTAACCGGTAAAGCATTAAAGTAATTCATTGAAAACATCATAATTATTATCCCCCTTGATATTCCACCTGTTATTTAAACTCTAAATATATGTTATAATAATAATTATAAAAATGCCCCTATCAAAAGTAAGGGATATCAAAACCCTGACTTCGATAGGGGTCTTTCATTCAATACAGATTTTTTACAATTCTATAATATTACTCTATTTTAAATCGCGCATTAAACTATCTGTTGCTCTAACTGATTTAACTTATAAACCAGGCAGCCCAGTCCACAGGCCAGGTCCTCATTTATAATTACTACATCTTCATTCATTTTCAACGGAACCGGGGCAAAATTCCAGATAGCTTTGATTCCTGCTCCTGTAATCTGTAAAGCCACATTCTGAGCATAATCAGCTGGAACAGCAATTATAGCAAGTTTTATATCGCGTTCTTTGATGATTTCTTCCATTAATTTAACATTTTTTACTTCCAGTTTATTGACCGTGTTCCCTATTTTATTCAGATCACAATCGAATACTTCTACAATTTCAATCCCCACAAATTTGTTGTAGTTTAATAACGCCCGACCCAGATTTCCTGCACCTACTAAAATAACCTGTCGCTGCTGTGAAATTCCGATTATTTTTTTAAGATTATCCTTTAATATTTCCACATCATAACCAACACCCTGACAGCCAAATTCTCCAAAAAATGATAGGTCTCTTCTGACCAGATTGGAGGTAACACCTACACCCTCACCTAATTCACGGGAAGACAATACCTTCTGCTCATTTACTCCGATCTGGTTTTCCAGAAAACGATAATAAACCAGAAGACGTTTTATTGTCGGCTCGGGTATCTTGAGCCTCATCATTTATACCCCCCTGGGAGTATATTCTGTATGAAGCAGTTCATGTGCTCTGTGACTGCCTGGTTTTTCCAGGTATTCATCATAGATTTTCTTGATATAGGGGTTCTCATGTGATTTTCTTAATTTTTTACCTTTATCGATCTCATATATGGCCTTCATTCTCTTCTCGATATTTTCAGCAGTTGCAGGTAGGGGCTGGCCTCCTCCACCTATACAGCCACCGGGGCAGGCCATAAATTCTACAAAGTGATATTCTGTCCCCTGTTTAATCCTTTCCAGTAATTCTCTGGCATTACCCAGGGTATTAGTAACTGCTACCCGTAATTTCAGATCATTAATAGTAACTTCTGCTTCCTTGATACCGGTAATCCCCCGCACCTGGTTAAAATCAAGGTTTTCCAGTTCTTCTCCGGTTATAATCTCATAGGCTGTCCTTAGCGCTGCTTCCATAACACCACCGGTTGAGCCAAATATATCAGCAGCACCTGAAGATACACCGAGTAATTTGTCATATTCTTCTTCTTCCAGATCCATGATATCAAAACCGGCCTGTTTTATCATCCGGCCCAGTTCCCTGGTGGTTAAAGCATAATCTACATCATAGTTCATCTCCGGCCGACTGACCTCGAACTTCTTGGCTGTACAGGGCATAATAGAGACAACTACCATATCTTCCCTGGGAATGTCATTCATTTCAGCATAATAAGTCTTGGCTATTGCTCCAAACATCTGCTGTGGAGATTTACAGGTTGACAGATTATCGAGGTATTCAGGATAATAATGTTCAATAAACTTTATCCAGCCCGGACTACAGGATGTAAAAAGGGGCAGAGTACCTCCATTTTGAATTCTTTCAATTAATTCTGTTCCCTCTTCCATGATAGTCAAATCTGCAGTAAAGTTGGTATCAAACACCTTATCAAATCCAATCTTCTTTAAAGCAGCTACCATCTTGCCGGTAACAATAGTACCTGGTTTCTGCCCGAACGCTTCAGATAAAGCCACTCTGACAGCGGGAGCTGTCTGAACTACAACATGCTTGTTTTCATCATAGATTGCATCCCAGACTTCATCAATATATTCTCTCTCTGTTATCGCCCCGGTCGGGCAGACTACTGCGCACTGACCGCAGAGAACACAGGGACTATCTGACAGTTTGTTATAATAAGCTGGTTCAATTATTGTATCAAATCCCCGACCTGCAGGTACAATTGCTTTGACCGATTGAATATCATGACAGACACTCACACATCTCCGGCAGAGTATACACTTATCCGGATCTCTCATAATTGAAGGAGTAGAATCATCTACAGAATGACTATTTTTTCTACCCTCAAACCGGATATCTCTGATACCCATTTTTTCTGCCAGGTCCCTTAATTCACAGTTATCATTTCTAAGACAGGTAGGACATTCAACCTCATGATCAGACAGTAAAAGCTCCAGATTAAACTTCCTGGTCTTCCTGACCTTTTCTGTATTTGTCCTGACCTTTAAACCATCACTTGCCGGTAGAATACAGGAAGCTGCTAATTTCCCGGTTGGCTCTATCTCGACCAGACAGATCCGGCAGGCTCCCAGTTTATTTTTTCCTTCCAGATAACAGAGGGTTGGTATATATATTCCCACTCTACGAGCAGCTTCAAGTACAGTTGTACCCCGCTCAACTTCTACCTGCACTTCATCTATCCAAAACTTAATTTTTTGTTCAGTCATCTTCATCCCCCTTTACTTGTTTTCTACGTCGCAGCGCAGGCAGCGGCAAGCTTCATCTACTGCCTGGTCCTCGGAATAACCTTTTTCAATCTCTTTAAATCCGCGTTTTCTCTCTGATAATAAAATTGTTGGCATTTTAACTCTTGGTTTTTCTTTTTCCATGATAGATCCAGAAATCTTTCTTTCTATATCCAGAGGAGTAACAACCTCTCCATCTCCACCTAGATATTTATCGATGGAGCCAGCAGCTACTTTACCCTCCTGGATGGCTTCTACAACAGTAGCCGGACCGGTTACACAATCTCCTCCGGCAAAAATCCAGGAGACATTCGTCTTTCCTTCTTCATCTGCTGCTATCGTTTTTCCATTATTAAGTGTAATCTTTATATCACCCTGGTTAAAACTCTGATCAACTGATTGACCTATTGCCGATATAACAACATCTACATCGATTGTAAAATTAGAATCGGCAACAGGTTCAGGACTCCTTCTACCACTGTTATCAAATTCTCCTCCTTTAATCCTGACACATTCCAGAGCTTTAACCTTACCATTTTCACCGATTATTTTAACTGGATTTACCAGGCAGTTCATTTTAACCTGTTCATATTCTGCCTCTTTAATTTCTTCCCGGTGAGCCGGCATATCTTCCCTGGTCCGGCGGTAAATTATATCAACTTTTTTTGCACCCAGCCGGACTACATTACGGGCGGCATCAATGGCAGCATTTCCACCCCCGATGATTGCTATCCTTTTATCCTTCATATCTATATCATTTTCCAGATTTATCTCTTTCAGAATTTCAATTCCGGAATAGACACCTTCCAGTTCTTCTCCTTCTATTCCCGGTACTAGGTCCTTATGGGCACCGACTGCCAGATATAATGCCTCAAAGCCCTGTTCTTTCAATTCTTTCAACTTGATATCTTTACCAATCCTGGTGTCTGAAATTATTTCTACCCCCATGGTAGTTAAAACAGTAATCTCTTCATTCAACAGTTCCCGGGGCAGTCTAAATTCGGGAATCCCAGTAGCTAACATACCACCAATTACAGGCATGGCTTCAAATATGGTCACCTGGTAACCCTTTTTCCGAAGATAAAAAGCTGCTGTTAGTCCCGAAGGCCCTGAACCGATTACTGCTACCTTCCTGTTTTTCTCTTCAGCTATTTCTGGTACCGGAAATCCCCCTTCATTTTTCAATACATAATCACTGGCAAAACGTTTAAGTTCTCTGACAGCCAGAGGTTCATCAAGAGAGTTGCGGTTACAGGCACCTTCACAGAGGTTATAACAGACCCGGCCGCAAATTAAAACCAGTGGATTTTCATTCTGGATTACCCTGTAGGCTTCCTTATATTTGCCCTGGCGAATGAGGTCGATGTAAATAGGAATATCTACATTAGCCGGGCAGGCATTCTGACAGGGCGAATTGAACAAGGGGGCACAGCGAGATGCTTTACAATAATGTTTTTCAACATGTTCAAGGTATTCATCTTTAAAATAACGGATGGTACTCAAAACAGGATTGGGAGCAGTCTGGCCAAGCCCACAGAATGATGAATCTTTAATCTGCTGACCCATTTCCAGTAATAAATCAATATCTTCTTTCTTACCCTCACCATTTGAAATCCTCTCTAAAATCTCCATCATCCGGGTTGTTCCTATCCGGCAGGGTGTACATTGACCACAGGATTCTTCCCGGCAAAAATCAATAAAGTATTTAGCCAGGTCTACCATACAGGTTCTTTCATCCATGACTATTAATCCCCCGGACCCCATAATTGTCCCCAGTTCCTGCAGGGAGTCATAATCTATCGGTACATTCAGATGTTGTACTGGAATACAGCCTCCGGAGGGCCCACCGGTCTGAGCAGCCTTAAAGTTTGCATTATCTTCCAGGCCACCCCCGATGTCAAAGATAATCTCACCCAGAGGAGTTCCCATCGGTATTTCAACCAGACCATTATTCTTGATCTTTCCAGCCAGGGCAAAGACCTTGGTCCCCGGACTATTTTCAGTTCCAATCGACTTAAACCAGTCCTTACCAAGCCTGATTATTTCCGGTACATTGGCCAGGGTTTCAACATTATTGATTATAGTTGGTTTTCCCCATAGTCCTTCTTCAGCTGGAAATGGTGGTTTGGGAAATGGTTCCCCTCTTTTACCTTCGATTGAAGATATCAAGGCAGTTTCTTCACCACAGACAAATGCTCCGGCTCCCAGCCTGATTTCCAGGTCAAAGTTAAATCCACTGTTAAAGATATTTCCCCCTAGAAGACCATGCTCACGGGCATCATTGATAGCTTTTTTCAGACGGGCAATGGCCAGTGGGTACTCGGCCCTACAGTAGATATAACCCATGCTGGCACCTATGGCATACCCAGCGATAGCCATACCTTCAATCAATCTATGGGGGTCACCCTCCAGAACACTTCTATCCATAAAAGCACCGGGGTCCCCTTCATCGGCATTACAGATGATATATTTCTGGTCACTCTTATTACCTGCTGCAAATTTCCACTTGATACCTGTAGGGAAACCGGCTCCTCCCCGGCCCCTGAGACGGGCATCGGTAATCTCTGTGACTACATTTTCCGGTGACATTTCAGTTAAAGCATAGCCCAGAGCCTGATAACCATCATTGGCTATTGCTTCCTTTATATCTTCCGGATCAATAATCCCACAGTTTCTTAAAACAATCCGGGTTTGGGACTTAAAAAAGTCATCATCTTCGGAAATTGTCCAACCCGAGATGATATTACCATCAATTATATTCTGGTCAACAACCTCCCTGGCTTTATTTTCATCCATCTTTCCGTAGATAACCCTGGTATCACCTTGTCTTATCTCCAGTAGAGGTTCTTTACCACAAAATCCAATACAACCGGTCTGAGTTACTTTAACATTCTGCAGATTTCTTTGCTCAATCTCAGACAGAACTGCCTTTCTTACCTCCTCAGCTCCAGCGGCAATACCACAGGTACCCATTCCAATTACAACCCTGGTATCCTCCTCATAATCATGATTACCGGTAAATTTTCCTTTAAGATTATCTAATTCGGCAAGTGAATTAATTTTCTTTTGGTTCATTATTAACCCCCCTTACATTCCTCTGTTTTTACATTTTTCCAGGATATTAATTGCTTTTTCTGGATTTAGTAACCCATGAGCTTCTCCGTTAACGGTCATTGCCGGTGACAGGCCACAGCACCCCAGACATCTTACTACTTCAAGAGAAAATAGACCATCATCAGTAGATTCACCTGGTTTTATCCCATATTCTTTTTCTATTCTCTTAATAATATCAGCCGACCCCTTAACATAACAGGCCGTTCCCTTACAGAGGGCAATCTGATATTTGCCTTTGGGTTTTTCAGTAAAATGGGCATAAAAGGATATAACGCTCGTTACTTCTCCAGGAGCAACATCAAGCTCCCTGGCAATTTTCATCTGAACCGGCCTTGGTATAAAACCTATTAGTTGCTGTACCTGATGAAGCACTTCCAACAATGAGTCACCCTGTCCTTTATACTTGGTTAAGATAACATCCAGTTCCCGGGCAATAGCTTCATTTATAGATTCATTGCCCTGCCTTTTCTTTTTTAAAACTGGAGTAAGATTCTCTACATCAAAATCAAATATTATTTCATTACTATACACTGACTAATTCACCCTCCCTTTATTTTTTTAACTTTTTTCTTCTACAATTTTAAAATTAGTTACCCCTGTATACCCCCTTTATATTAATTATTTGTGAATGTGAAATCAATCTCATTAATTACCGCTAAATAATTGTCTTATTTTTCACATGTACCTACCTGTATTAATATTGCATGGTTCATGCCAGGTTTTCTATTTAAGCTATTGAATATTGCAGAATCCCAATATTAAAGGCTTTTTAACAATACCTCAGTCTAACCCACTCTGTTCAAAGCTAATTTTTAATGCCTATTTGCATTAAAATAAATAAAAAATTAGAGCAATATTTCACAAAGTAGTGAATATTGCTCTTGATTCGGATTTGCATTAAATAATTCGTTTTTGAATCAATTGAAGTACTTCTTCATCTTTCTGACAACCGTTGACTGATTAACCCCTAATATCTCAGCGATATCATAAGTTGTATCCCCTTTTTCTCCAGCCATTTTCAATAATTCTCTTTCCACAATAGTTACTGCTTCCTTCAGAGGCAAAACATCATTAACAATAATCCTATATTTTTCATCACTACTGAAATCAATAAATTTATTTAACTGGTTTTTATCAATATAGTTCTCTTCATTCGTTACAATAATCCGCTCCAACAAATTCATTAATTCTCTTGTATTTCCCGGCCAGTCATATTTGTATAATAACTGTTCTGCTTCCCTGCTCAGTTTAATATCTTCATTATACTGTCGATTTAATTTCTGCATATAGTAGTTAACCAGAGGCAGAATATCACCCCGTCGTTCCCTTAATGGCGGGATATGAATCGGGACTACATTTAACCGGTAATATAGATCTTCTCTAAATTTTCCGTTATCAACCATATCCTTTAAATTGCGATTAGTTGCGGTAATTAACCGGAAATCAACAGTTATAGTATCTACTCCTCCTATTCTTGTAACAACATGTTCCTGAATCACCTGGAGCAATTTAGCCTGCATATTAAGTGGTAATTCTCCAATTTCATCCAGAAAAAGTGTTCCTCTGTGGGCTTTTTCTATTAAACCAGGTTTCCCTTCTTTTCTTGCACCACTGAAAGCTCCATCTTCGTAACCAAACAGCTCTGATTCCAGGAGATTTTCGGGAATAGAAGTACAGTTAATCTTAATAAAGTTATCCCGTTCCTGATTTAAGTCATGAATGTAACGGGCAATGACTTCTTTTCCAACACCGGATTCACCTGTAATTAAAGCGGTTGAATCAGTATTTCCGATCCTGTTGGCAAGTTTTATTATATTATTCATGGCAGGTGATTTACTGATGATTTTAACCGAACCGTCATTGTGTTCTACAATCTTATCTCTGGTCTCACTGTCTTTAACCAGGATATCGAGTTCCTTTAAATCACGGGCATTTACTATGACCCTCTCCCATTTCTTATCTTCCATAATAATGGGAGTTGCAGTTGCTAAAATTCTCTTTCCATTGCTAGTATTCTGTACTATTGTGATGTTCCTTTTTTCACGAAAACACTTCAGAGAAACTGCAGGATAGATAACCCTTTCCTGTTCCAGTTCTGAAATATTTTTTCCCAGTAAATTCTCTCTGCTTAAACCTACCATCTCTAAATAAGAATCATTTATGCGTTCAATAATACCATTATTATCAACTACCAGCATCCCATCATAGGAAGAGTTTATAAGGCTGTCAAGTTCACGGTTTAAATCCTGTACTTCCTTTACCTCCGATCGTTTTTCAGTCAGGAGGTAGGGCAGACACATTTCGACCTCTGCTAACCCTTGATACACTGCGGTAGCCTTTCCCTTACAGGTACTATATCCACAGGCACCGCAGTTCAGAAGATCATCATCAGAATACTTATTGGTCTTATTTAGAATAGCCCAGATTTCATCTTCATCTGGTTCCTCTAATTTCTGATAATCTTCAGTAAAACTGGTAGATAAATCTATACCTTCAATTTTTTTATACTGAGCCATATCCTTATCTTGAAATAATTTTACATGTTTTCTAACTGCATTTTCCTTTTTAAAATAACTCGACTGTGTTAACCCAGCACCATTGATACAACCTTCACAAAAGAGGGCATCAATAAATCTGGGGCTGATCTCACCTTCATTTAATGAATCAAATAACTCTATTATTCTCTCCTTCCCCTCAACCCGGAGATACTTATCACTATCTTTTTCATCTGATACCGCCTTCAATAACCCTCCTGACAGGGGAATCAGTCTTGATTTATCAGCACCAATCTTATTAGCATTTACTTCATAATCATTTTCTTCAACATTTGTAAAATTCTGTAATTTTAAACTTTTTAATTCTTCTCCCAGTTCAACAAGTTCATCATAGGTCAAAACACCCGCAACATTTTTATATCCTTCAAACTCACTCTTTTTAGCATGGCAAGGTCCAATCAGAA
>JADQBU010000092.1 GCA_016278435.1 Halanaerobiales bacterium | reverse complement strand
ACTATTTTGCTTTTGAACCAGACCGTAAAAAACCATATTTTATAATCTCTTTACTTATACTTTCTGCAGCCAGGATATCTTCCATTGAATTAGAACTTGCTGCCACTATAGTAATCCCTGTTTTATGCTTTTGAGCAAAATATATTGCTCTTTTTGCTGCTATTGTCATCGGTTTTTCGCCATATATATTTCTGGTTCTGGCAACAGTACCTGTAATCACCTGCCGGGCCCCTGCATTATAAGCAGCATCATA
This sequence comes from Halanaerobiales bacterium, assembly GCA_016278435.1. GTDB lineage: Bacteria > Bacillota > Halanaerobiia > Halanaerobiales > JADQBU01 > JADQBU01. The sequence continues at coordinate 10,919 of JADQBU010000092.1, read as the reverse complement.
AGCAGCTCCACCGGCAGGACTAACAATTACCACTACCCTTTTATTAAAATCAGCCAGGTCAGCTACTTCTTTTCCCAGGTTCGGAATAATTTTAAAAAGATCTGCTCCAGCTTTTTTAATACCCTTTTCTACCTGTTTTATCCGGTTTAAACGCAGCTTATGGCAATTATCTGTCATTAACCTGGGCTCTGCTGCAACTATTACTCCTTCTCTTGCTTTTAATGACTGCCTACCTGCAATATAGCCAATCTTTTCAGGATTTACCTTTACTGGCACAGAAATATCAGCAGGACTGGCTCCCATTACTCTGATAGCTCCTGCTTCCATTGCTGCTTCAGCAGTTGTCGACATATCAATAACATCAACAATTACAATTACATTACCCAGACTGGCAGCCTGGGCGGCCCCGGAAGAGTTATAACCAATACTGAGTGTATTAACCCAGGACTTTTCCATAACTGCCTCCTCCGCCGGTCTGTATATCTAACTGGCCTGCACGGGCCTTGATAATTTTAGCTGCCACTTTATCATTAACGTATTTTTTTAATTCCTGAAGATCAGTATTATGAATTATCTCCATTTCAGTTCCAATATTTTTCAACAATCGAGATAAAGTTTTCCTGCCAATACCGGGGATATCCATTAAAGGTATCTGATAAATATAAGAAGGGCGTTCTGCTGTTAATTCAGAATTTTCCCGATCTGCGATATTTAAAATCCGGTCCTTTACACCGGTTATCAGATCTGAAGTACCACAATCCGGGCAGATAAAAACTGGTTTTTTTTCATTAAAACTCTTCTGGCATTGAGGACAGTAAGAACGGTGATATTTGCCCAGGCGGGGATCAAGACCAAAGTTTTTCAGTACTTTACGTCCCTGCTTTCGCTTTAAAGCCAGGATAAAGTCTTCATAACTCTTCTCTTTGAGTTGCAGCAGATTATACTCCCGGGCAATTTTCCCGGCAGAATGGGCATCTGAATTACTCAAAAAAGTCTTCCTATTCAGTTCACTTAAATATCCCGCCAGAAAAGTATCAGCACTTAAACCCAGTTCTATAGCCGGAATCCGGGACCATTCTTCAGCAGTAAAAACTTCTTGACAGGAAGTAAAACAGCGCCCGTAGAAACTTTTGTGGGGGGTAAAGACATGTGCCGGAATCATGGTTCCACCGGTAGCTTCAGTTATTCGCAGAATATCAGATCCTGTCAGACTGGCTGCCTGAGAACTTAGATTTATATTTGTTATGTACTGTGTCATTATCGCACTGAATTCTTTAAGATTATCCAGATAAGGAAAATAAGCCAGATAATGGGCATAACCACCGTTATCTTCTCTGCTCTCTATTTCGACTCCCGGGATAATAAGTAGTTTTTTTTGATATAAAAAACCGCCCTTTTCTAATTCAGTTATATCCCCCTTAGAGATCAGGCTCTCGATATCTCTGATAACAGGAGGTGATGCACAGTCTACTACCCCTACAATATCAAGCCCCTTTCTTATCAAGGATTCCCGGGCAATGGCAGCCAGATCTAATTTGCGGGAAGCAGTTATCTTAACCGGACTTCCATCACCGGCAGTTCCGATATGAATATGTAGATCAGCAAAAAATGCAGTCATTAAATATCTCCTTCCAGATACCGCATCAAACCAGAAATAGTCTTCCCATCCCTGATTTCTCCTGAATCTATCAGATCAATAATTTCATCCTGTTTAATTGTCTCCAGGTCAATAAACTCATATGGATCCAGATTACGGCCGACATATTCAAGTTTCCGGGCAATATACATATGTATCATTTCATTTGTAAAACCGGGACTGGTATAAAAAGAAAATATTTTTTTTAACTCTCCCGACCGGTAACCGGTCTCTTCTTCTAATTCCCGGGCAGCACAGACTTCAGGGACTTCCTCTGGTTCAAGTTTACCGGCCGGTAGCTCCAGCAACATCTCCTCTGCTGCTTTTCGATACTGTTTTACCATAATGATATCACCATTTTCGGTAACAGGGATAATTGAAACAGCACCTGATAATTCCACAACTTCTCTGGTAGTTTTACATCCATCCGGTAATTTCACCTTATCCACCCTGAGCTTTAAAATATTACCGTCATAGATAACATCTGATTCAATAGTTTTTTCTTCATACTTATCCATATTTAATTTCACTCCTTCTGCAGTTCTTTAAATCTCAGTACTGGTAATCCACCTGTAATGAAAAAAAGAGGATCTTCCTTAAAACTTCGCCCCATACTATTAAACTTAAGATCTGAATTCCTTAAGACCCTTTCTATTTTATCATACTGATCCTGATTGTAAAAAATAATCTGATGTTTTTCTAATAATCCCGCCTGCTGCAGGATATATTTTAGTTCCTTAATATCAGGGAAAATTACCTCAACTGGATTACTAATCATGTCGGTTAACATCGTTAGAGTATGATGGCTTACTGGGTTGTGGCGAGATCGTTTTTCAGCAAAACTTACCCGGGGAACCATAATACTCTTCCCCTTAAGTATATTTATAGACTGATTAATAAATACATTTTCAACCCCGCTGAAACCGAACCTGGTGGCAGTTCCCACTATTCCAGGTCCCATTCCTACCACTATTAAATCTGCCTCAGCTGCAATCCGGGCTGCAGCCAGACCGGTGATAATATTTACAGCCTCAAAATCACCACCAAAACTATGCCCAATAGTAATTGTTTTATATATATATCCCCGGTCCACTAACTCCTTAACCTGAAAACTAAAATTTAAGGCCAGGCTGCCCCCTTCTGTCATAATATAAACCAGTTTTTTCCCGGGATAATAGAAATTAAATACAGCAGCCAGAGGAGCAAGAAGGCTATGAAGAGGAATTATAATAACCGGCTGTCCCTTTAAATCATTAAAATTCTTTATCTGCTGATGATAGGGGCTGGCCTTTTCTTCAACACTGAGAGTTTTGAGCTGAAAGGGGGTATACCTTAATTTCATAATATGTCCGGGCTGTTGTAAGGAACCATTATTACTGTTATTTCCCTTACTACAGCGGCTAATTATAAAATGATAGCCACCTGTACCCAATTTTAGTTCCCGGGCAGTACTGTTAACCAGGACCTCTTCTCCTTTTTTTAAAGAGCCGCTTAATACCGGGTAATTTATACCTTTACCCTCCTGTCCATCCCTTCTTAATTTCAACAAAACTATCTGCAGTACCGGGGAACTGGAAAGAACATCCCTTACAACTGCCAGTTCAGTTTTAATTTCATACATTGTTATACTTCCCTAATTTTCCAATTATTTTCAATACAAATTCTACATTTCTGATCATTGCCTTTATTTTAACCCTTTCCTGAGAAGAATGAACATGTTCCAGTCCCAACCCAAGATTCAAAGTCATAATTCCCAGCCTGTTATAGATGCTGGCATCACTTCCACCATCTCCAGTACAGTACTTTAGCTGAAGATTTAAATCACCTGCTGCCAGTTCCAGGATATTAAATATTTCTTCATTTAAATCAAGTTTATAATCATAACACAGATGCTCTACCTCAAAATAGATTCGACCACCATACTTATCTGTCTTCCTACTCAAATATTTTTTCATAATTTCAAGTTCCTGCAGAAGTTGTTGTTCTGGAAATCCCATTAATCCCCCTATCAGTTCAATTCTATCATCACCAAAATTACCATCTTTTACTTCCAACCAGGTTGTTATCTGGTTATTTAACCGACCCAGTTTGATTTCTGATAAAATATTACTTATTATTTTTAATATATCCAGCCTTTCATCTGCTTCAATAACTATCTTCAACCTGACCAGACCAGGAGCCCGGGAAATAACACTACCTACCGCCAGATCGGCATCGAAAATCAACCCATAATTAATTCCTTTTAATTCTGCTGGGTTGAGATTTTTTGCACCCAGAAATCCTGCTTCTTCAGCCACGGTAAAAATTATCTTTATTCCCGGATAAGCCAACTTTTTTTCTTCAAGGATACTCAATAATTCCATAATAATGACTATTCCTGCCAGGTCATCACCTCCAGGTATGGTTGTCCCCTCTTTTACCAGGTAATAAGAGGCCGGCCTGTTAATCTTCCCAGAATATAATCTATCTGTATGGGCAGATAATAATATATAATTCTTGTTTATACCTTTCACTGGTGGAAATTCAGCAATAATATTACCGGCATTACCTCCGATATTTTCTGCAGCATTATCTTCTTTAACACTGGCTCCTAACGCCAGAAGTCTTCTTTTCAGGCTATCGATTAATTTCCTTTCATTTAGAGAGCTGCTGCTAATTTTTGCCAGTTCTATATAGTTGTCTACCAATCTTTTTTTATTTATCATTTTATCCCGTTCCCTTATCTTTACAATTATTATATTATTATTCCTTAATTTTTTTTTAATTCCTGCAAAATTTACCTGTACTTATTGAAACAGGTTAATATATTGTGTTATTATATTATGTAAGTAGGTGAGTTTATGAATAATAATATCATATTTTCTTTTGCCAGAATTAAAGGTTTAGATCTTCCTGAAATTTATAAAAAGATCAGAGGTAGTAGTAATCTAGAAGCAGCTGACAAACTACTTTTATATACCCTGATTGGATTTATATCCAGTAATCATATTGAGCAAAATTTACATACCCTCGCAATTAATACCTCCTTAAATGAAGATACTATAAAAAGCTCACTTCAACATCTAAACAATTCCGGCTGGCTCTTTCCCACAGATGAAGAGGACTTTGATTACTATCTGGCTATTCCGGAAAATGATTATCAGGGAAGTAAAATTGCCAGGGCCTGGGCCAGATTTTTCGGAACAAAACAGCTTACCCCTCATACTTTTTCTAATATATTAACTTATATCGAGGATGGTCTGGAAGAAGATCTGATTATTGAGGTAATAAAAATCAGTGCCAGACAGGCCCGGGGTAATCCAGCAAATTACTGCCGCAAGATACTTGCCGACCTTTTAAACAGAAAAATATATACCAGGGAAGAATTTGAGAGGGAGGGAACCCATGGAAAACAAATTTCAGAAGGAACTGGAAAAAATAAAAAAGCAACACGAGAAAAAAGCAGAGATCCAGAGTACCTCGAAGGGTACAGATAAATATTACAGTGAAGAAGAAGCAGTTGAAAAAATTTACTTTCAGTTATTAGATAATGCCCATTTCCCCCAAAAATTTAAAAATGCAACCTTTAATAATTTTGATCTTGATTTTATTCCAGAAAATAAGAAAAAAGTGAATTCAATCAAAGCCTATGCTAAAAATATCCATCATGCCCTGAATAGAGCCCAGAGTATACTTATCTATTCCCAGGGAAAAGGAACCGGAAAAACTCATGTTGCTATAGCCGCTGGTAAGCTTGCCCTTTATCAGTATGCTAAAAATATTTATCGAAAAAACCCTACACGTTACAGTATCAGGGGCATTAATGATAACTTTTTAAAGTACTACCGACCGGTATTCTTCTTTAGTGAACAGAATTATTTATGGAAAAAAAAGAAGTTTTATACTGAAAACAAAGAGATACTCAATGAAGTGGAGGTTATTGAAAACGCAATTATAAATACCGATTTATTAATTATTGATGACCTTTTTAAATCAAGGGATACCGATTTTACATTTGATGAACTTACTAACTGGCTCTGTCAGCGTTATGATCAAAACAAAGCAGTTATCTTAACTACCAATTTAAATTATAAACTGCTCAAAGCTGATAAAGAAGAGAATCCTTTCCGCTCCAGACTTGATGAAGCACAATTTCTCTACAGCCGGATTGAAGAGATGACCAAAGGTTATCAATTTATGTTTAAAGACAATAAGGATTACCGGGAAGAAGGAGTTTTGTAAAACAGGGAGGAGATTACTATCTTATCTAGGTCTGAAACAGTTTTACGACTGATTGAAATCAGAAGGATAATTAATAATTGTAAACCTGCTGAGATATCAGCACTTAATAAAATAGAAAAAGAACTTGATAAGCTATTATTTGATGTAATCGGATTAAAAGACAAGGGTAAAAATGAAATCGGTAAGATACTGGAAAAGGCTATAACAGGTGAGATAAAATCCAGTACTGCTGTTGTCGCAATCCACGAGATTATAAAAGACTATGAAAACCAGGATAATAAAGAAAACAAAATAAATCAAGAGCAAAAAAAGGTTTATCAAAAAGGTTACAGATAAAAGACTGGACCGGTTTTTTAAACCGGTCCATTTTAATCTTATTTAAATCTATATTTTTATATAATTAGTATCCTTACATGCAAACTGTTTATTAAACTATTTCTGTTCCCCTGTCAAGGGCCTTTTCATTGAGGGGTATTAAATTATGGTGTCTTTCCGAAAGGACACTTTTCAAAGATTCTTTAACTGTAGCGATGTCTATGATTTTATGGTGGGTAAGGTAAGCCCCCAGCACTACCATGTTTGCTATTCTACTGTTACCCAGTTTATTTGCTATCTCATTTGCTGGTATCTCTATTACTTCTACATCATCTCTTTTTACCTCACTATCGATGAGAGAAGAATTTAAAATTATAGTTCCACCTTTTTTAACTATAGGAGCAAATTTATTTAATGATGGTAAATTCATTACTATCAAAGTATCTGGTCTCGAAGAAAGTGGTGATGGTATCCTGCTATCAGAAACAATCACAGTACAGTTGGCAGTTCCTCCTCTCATTTCTGGACCATAGGAGGGCATCCAGGATACTTCTTTTCCCTCTTTCATACCTGCATAGGCAAGTAACTGCCCCATCGACATTATTCCCTGACCACCGAAACCAGCCATAATAATTTCTTCCCTCATATTAATCCACCTCCCCGCTGGATTTTAAATCTCCTAACGGATAGGTTGAAATCATATTTTCTTTTAACCATTCGATTGCTGCCAGTGGGTTCAAGCCCCAGTTAGTTGGACAGGTAGATAACACTTCAACCATGGCAAAACCTTCCCCATTAATCTGGGTATTAAAGGCTTTTTTTATGGCTCTTTTGGCCTGCCGGATATGTTTAGGATCATGAACAGAAACCCGGGCTATATAAGAAGAACCATCAAGTTCTGTTAACATCTCAGACATCTTAATAGGATAACCCTCTTTATTCTTATCCCGGCCAAAAGGTGAGGTTGTAGTCTTCTGTTCCAGTAGTGAAGTGGGAGCCATCTGCCCGCCCGTCATACCATAAATAGCATTATTGACAAAGATTGTAGTAATTTTTTCTCCCCTGTTAGCAGCGTGAACAATCTCTGCAGTTCCGATTGAAGCTAAATCACCATCACCCTGATAGGTGAATACAACTTTATCGGGATGAACCCTCTTAATCCCAGTTGCGATTGCCGGTGCACGCCCATGAGCAGCCTCCTGCATATCGAAATCAAAGTATTCATAGGCCAGTACAGAACAGCCAACCGGAGCAATTCCAATCGTCTCTTCTTTTATTTCCAGTTCATCTATTACTTCTGCTACCAGCCGGTGAATAATACCATGGGTACAGCCGGGACAATAGTGAAAAGGTTTATCTGTAAGGGAATCTGGATAACCTGCTATTAATTTCATCTGCTTCCACCCCCTATTTTCTTTACTTTCTCCACAATTTCTTCAGGTGAAGGAACCATACCACCAGGCCTTCCATAAAAATATACAGGTTTCTGGCCTTCAACCGCCAGCCGGACATCCTCAACCATCTGCCCTGTACTCATTTCCACAGCCAGGAAGTTTTTAACATCAGCGGCAGTTTTCTTAATTATATCATAAGGAAAAGGATATAAGGAAATAGGTCTGATCAGGCCTACCTTAATTCCTTCCTCAGCAGCCAGTTCAATTGCACTTATAGCAATCCTGGCTGTTGTACCATAGGCAACGATGACTGTATCAACATCATCCAGATTATAGGTTTCATACCGCACTTCATTTTCTTCCATACGGTCATATTTTCCCTTTAGTTTCCAGTTATGTTTTTCCAGATCTGCAGGATCTAAAAATAAAGAAGTAATCACATTTTTTTCTCTTCCCTTAGCACCATCTGTTGCCCATTCTTTCTGGGGAAGTTTTTCAGGGTCTACTTCTTTTTTAAACTCAACCGGCTCCATCATCTGCCCGATCATACCATCTCCAACGATCATGACTGGATTACGGTATCGATCAGCAATCTCAAAGGCCTCCATCGTTAAATCTACAGCTTCCTGTACTGAAGACGGTGCCAGTACACAGAGTCGGAAGTCACCATGGGCCATTCCCTTTGTCGCCTGGAAATAATCAGACTGAGAAGGCTGTATTGAACCCAGACCGGGTCCACCCCTCATAATATTAATAATAACTGCCGGGAGCTCAGCACCTGCCATGTAGGATATTCCTTCAGCCTTGAGGCTAACTCCGGGACTGGATGATGATGTTAAAACCCTGGCCCCAGCTCCTGCAGCCCCATAGACCATATTAATGGCAGCAACTTCGCTCTCAGCCTGCAGGAAAACACCACCGACTTCCGGAAATTTTCGGGCCAGATAGGCAGGAAGTTCACTCTGAGGTGTTATTGGATAACCGAAAAAATAGCGACAGCCTGCTTTAATGGCGGCTTCTGCAATAGCTTCATTTCCCTTCATCAGAACTTTATCTCCCATATTTTTGCCCCCCTATATTTAATATTCTTTAATCTTCTTTATACACCGTAATAACTACATCAGGACACATCTGGGCACAGAGTCCACAACTGATACATGTTTCCTGGTCCTTAACCGCGGCCGGATGATAACCCCGCTTGTTAATCCTTTCCGACATCTTAATTATATTAACCGGGCAGACTGCAGTACATAATTCACAGCCCTTACACCTTTGTTCATCAAAGTTAACCTTCTTTAGCTTTTCCACTTGAAAGCAATCCCCCTTTATATAAGGAAATATTAAACTATTTTAATAATATATTATTTTCATAAAAAAGTAAAATCTAATATGTCCGTACCTCTTCATCACCTGTTAAGACCCGGTAAGCCCCTGCAGCAAGGGCCTTCATTTCCTCTTCACCAGGATAAATCTTTACTGGAGCAATAAAACTAACCATCTCTTTTATCAGGAAAGTTAGCCAGTCAGAATGGGCAATACCACCGGTAAGAATTATTGCATCGACCTTGCCTTTTACAACCGGGGCCAGAGAGCCTATCTCCCGGGCTATTTGATAAGCCATTGCCCTGAAAATAAGATTTGCCTGCTTATCACCTTCATCTGCACGTTTTTCAACTTCCAGCATATCGCCTGTTCCCAGATAAGCCCTGACTCCTCCCCGGCCTTTTAACTTATTTTTAACTTCATCTTGTGTGTATTGGCCTGAAAAACAGAGGTTTACCAGATCCATACTGGGAAGGCCTCCACTTCTTTCCGGGGTAAAGGGGCCTTCACCACTCAGAGCATTATTTACATCGATAACTCTTCCCTGACGGTGAAGTCCCACTGAAATTCCACCACCAAGATGAGCTACTATAATATTTAAATCCTGGTATCTTCTACCACTTTCTTCGGCATATTTTCGGGCTACAGCTTTTTGGTTTAAAGCATGGAATATACTACGCCGCTTCAAGTCCGGTATTCCCGAAATTCTGGCTACATCGTCCATTTCATCGACAACTACTGGGTCAACTATAAAAGCAGGGCACCCGGCTTTTTCAGACAGGACAGAAGCAAGTAACCCTCCCAGATTACTGGCATGTTCACCCTGAATACCTTCCTTTAAATGTGATTTCATTTTATCATTGACCCTGTAGGTACCACCTGATATGGGTTCAAGTAGTCCCCCTCTGCCTACTATTACCGATAGTCTATTCAGCTCAATACCTTCTTCTTCAATAAAATCCATTATATATTTAAATCTCAAATCAAACTGTTCAGCAATTTGCTTGAATTTTTCTAGTTCACCTGCTTTATGTTCTATCTTCCGGGTTATTATTTCCTCAAGGTCCTCATAAAGTGCTATTTTAGTAGAAGTAGAGCCGGGATTAATAGTTAAAATCCTGTATACCATAAAAATATCATCTCCTACCTGGGAACAAAGTTTTTACGGACATTTTTAATTGTATCAATTCTTTCTTCTGCCATAATATCTGCAGCCTTATAGGTCGGTATATTATCTCTATTACTGATTTCTACCACTCTTTTTATATTATTGTAGATACCTTTAGCCCGGCGCAGAGCCCGTTCTCTGTCATATCCCATCAATTCATCATAGACATTTATTACTCCACCGGCATTAATTACATAATCCGGAGCATAAAAAATACCTCTTTCCTCAAGTAGGTCTCCATGCCTTTCTTCAGCCAGAACGTTATTAGCAGAGCCGGCAATTATGTCACATTTTAGACGGGGAAGTGTATCATCATTGATAACTGCGCCCAGAGCACAGGGAGCAAAAATATCACATTCTACATTATAAATCTCATCCAGACCAACAGGAGCAGCTCCAAATTCCTTAACTACTCTATCGACACGTTCCTGTTTAATATCTGTAACAATCAGTTTCCCACCATCTTCAGCAATATGTTTAGCGAGATAATAACCGACATGACCTACACCCTGCATGGCTATCACTTTACCCTTGAGGTCACCTGTACCATAAACTTCTTCGGCAGCAGCCTTCATTCCTTCCCAGCAGCCAAGTGCGGTTACCGGAGAAGGATCCCCACCGACTCCGGGGAGACCTGCTACGTAATCGGTCTCTTCGGCAACCATATTCATATCATCTACACAGGTATTAACATCTTCAGCAGTAATATAGCGCCCGTTAAGGCTCTGGATAAAACGGCCGTAAGCACGCCATAATGCCTCACTTTTTATTTCCTCCGGTTTCCCGATTATTACAGCCTTGCCACCACCCAGGTTCAATCCTGCTGCAGCCGATTTATAAGTCATCCCACGGGCAAGTCGCA
>JADQBU010000135.1 GCA_016278435.1 Halanaerobiales bacterium | reverse complement strand
TAAGCTTTGCGTTGATCTTTATGGTCTATGAGATAACCAGACGTCTGTCCGGAAGGAAACTTGCTAAAATATCGATGAGCGAAGCGCTGAAAGCGGGCATGGAATGATTGTTTGCTCATGAAAGATTTAATAGGAATCCCTGGACTAACAGTTCGGGGGTTTTTTAATTATATATCAAATTTGATTTTATGATGAACTCTGGACAAATACCAATGTGGCAGAAGCAATACTTGATGTCTATCCTCCCTTTACCTGGAGTATAGCCCAACAACTAAACAGAGATATTATTAGTAAAACGAATATTTACTGATAGTAATTTAATTATCAAAAATAAATTGCAATATACAACTATTTTATGTTATAATAATTTCAGGAGGTAATTAATGTGGAAGATATTAAAGTTATCAGGGAATTAAGAGAAATTATAAGAATACTGGAACGAAAACTGGGAGTAATAGAGGATGAAATTTTCTGTTGTGGAATTACCATGGCTCAGTGTCATGCTCTGGTAGAAATAGGGCGGGCTAAAAATATTTCTTTAAATGAACTTGCCTGTCTTTTAAATCTGGAAAATAGCACTATGAGCAGAACGGTTAACAATCTTGTTGAAAGTGGTTATGTAAAACGAGAGATTGACCCTGTGGATCGAAGATATGTTGCAATTTCTCTTACAGAGAGAGGAATTTCACTGTTTAACTCGATTGAAGAAGGGATGAACCAGTATTTTAATCAAGTATATAGTTTAATCCCTGAAGATAAAAGAGAGCAGGTAATAGAAAGTTTATATCTGTTAGTGGATGCTATCAAAGAGAGTGAGAGTTGTAAATAGTTTTATTAAATTGGTTTATGATTACCCTGATAAGGAGATGTTAATATGGCGCAGAGTGATAATAAGCAACAATCATCTTGTGGGAGTGAAGAAACAGTACAGTGCTGTCCAGGTGATATAGGAAAAATTGATGAGTTGGATAATTACTGGATAGAAGGTACTGTCACTACTTCTACGAGAAAAATTCCGCAGGTTGCAACCAGACTGACAAAAAGGGATATGATAGGTACCTGGAAAGCCCGCTGGGGAATTAACAGGATGAATTATAAAGTTAAACCCGGCCTTTACTGTGTAGGAGAACCGGATGAATCATCTCCTGTGCTGGTTACAGCCAATTATAAAATGAGTTTTGACAGGCTTAGAAAAGAACTGGAAGGGATAGATGCCTGGATATTGGTACTTGATACAAAAGGGATTAATGTCTGGTGTGCCGCCGGAAAAGGTACTTTTGGTACAGATGAACTGGTCAGAAGTATATCGGAAGTTGATTTATCTGAAATTGTCTCCCATAAGACTCTGGTTTTACCGCAACTGGGAGCACCGGGGGTCTCTGCCAGAGAAGTAAAAAGCAGATCAGGATTCAGGGTTATTTTTGGACCGGTACGGGCAGAAGATATAAGGGAATTTCTAACATCTGGAATGAAGGCAACCCCGGAAATGAGGAAAGTCAGGTTTTCTTTTTATGATAGGTTTGTTTTGACACCTATAGAGTTGGTAGGAACATTTAAGACTTCATTAATAATCTTTGGAGTCCTGTTTATTTTGAATCAATTTGGTGCTTCCTTCGGGATTGTAGATTTTTATGGTTATCTGGGGGCTTTAGTAGTAGGATGTGTGCTGGTTCCCCTGTTTTTACCCTGGATTCCCGGCAAGGCATTTGCCTGGAAAGGGTGTCTGCTGGGAATTATCTGGGCAGTTTTAGTCAATGTTTTAAATGGATGGCCCGGTAATATGGACTATGGTATGATGAGGGGGCTGGCTTATTTACTGATTTTACCGGCAATATCAGCATTTTATGCCATGAATTTTACGGGAGCCTCTACCTATACCTCATTATCAGGTGTTTTAAAAGAAATGAAAATAGCTGTTCCGGCTATTATTGTAAGTATAACAACAGGGATAGTCCTGCTTCTTGTAGTGAAATTCTAAAAAAAATTTAAAAGGTGGTATCGATGAAACAAAATTATTTAAAAAATGTTGTTGCTTTGCAGTTTAACCAGGAAAAATGTACCGGTTGTGGCATGTGTGTTAATGTTTGTCCACATCAGGTTTTTGCAATAAATAATGATAAAGCGGAGATAGTTGACAGGGATAGGTGTATGGAGTGTGGTGCCTGTGCCCGAAACTGCCCGGTATCTGCTCTGGAAGTGAACTCTGGGGTTGGTTGTGCCTATGCTATAATAATCGGTAAACTTACCGGCAATGAACCTGATTGCGGTGGGTCTGGTGATAGTGATTGTTGTTAGAAAAGTTAGTTAATTATCAGCGTTATGTTGAAGAAGTTATTTATAAATATAAATAGGAACTGTTATTTTAAAATAAAAATAAAGTTTTTATTTTAAACAGGATAGCCCAGGCTATCCTAGTTTTATGAATGATATTTCTAAAGATAACATGGATAGGCTGGTGTATAGCAAAAAACACTTAACAGAAAAATAAATATAGTTAAGGGAACTAAGATCAGGAGTGATTAAATGCAGGAACGCAGTGAGATGTTAGGAAAAGAAAAAATCAGCAAGCTACTAATTAAACTATCTTTACCCGCTACAATAGGTATGATTGTAAATGCTTTATATAATTTAGTTGATACAATTTTTGTAGGGAGAGGGGTTGGGACACTGGCAATAGGTGGTTTAACCATCGCTTTTCCGGTTCAGATGATCGTCATGTCTTTTGCTATGATGATCGGTATCGGGGCAGCATCGGCTGTATCAAGGAGTCTGGGAGCCAATGATGTGGAAAGAGCTGATCTAGTGGCCGGTAATGCCTTTCTTTCTATTATTATTTTAAGTGGTTTAACAATGACCCTGGGCCTTATTTTTGTCGAACCGCTTTTGAGGCTTTTCGGGGCCACTGATACCCTGCTTCCCTATGCCAAGGATTATATAACTATTATATTTCTGGGGAGTATTTTCTTTTCTTTTACTGTCTCTACCAACAATTTGGTGCGGGCTGAGGGTAATGCAAGGGTTGCCATGTTTACCATGGTAATCGGTACTGGTATTAATATTATTCTCGATCCCATTTTTATATTTGTTTTTAAGCTGGGTATCAGAGGTGCTGCTCTGGCAACAATTATCTCTCAATTTATTTCCTTTATTTATATCTTAAGATATCTTTACAGCGGTCAGAGCTCGTTACATGTTAAATTTCACCATTTAAAATTAAAAATGGATATTATTAAGGAAATCTTTGCCGTGGGAGCTGCTGCCTTTGCCAGACAGGTATCCGGAAGTATTATTGCTATACTGGTAAATAACTCCCTGCGTATTTATGGCGGTGATCTGGCAATTTCTATTTATGGTATTGTAAATAGATTGATTATGTTCTTATTTATGCCTTTATTTGGGGTAATTCAGGGGATGCAGCCGATTGCAGGTTTTAATTACGGCGCTAAACAATTAGATAGAGTTAAAGAGGTTGTCAGGCTCTCAATAATTGTTACAACCACTCTTGCTTTTCTGGGAACCTTAATAGCCGAACTTTTTCCTGGCTTTATCATGAAGATTTTTGGTGTTGAACCCTCGTTGATAACCATGGGTTCCAGAGCTATCAGAATTGTTGTAGCTATGATTCCGGTTATCGGGGTTCAGGTAGTGGGAGCAACACTCTTTCAGGCCCTGGGGAAAGCCTTACCATCCCTGGTTCTATCTCTATCGAGACAGGTATTATTCTTTATCCCTATTCTTTTAATTATGCCAAGATACTTCGGTTTGACGGGAATATGGGTATCTTTTCCCCTGGCAGATCTTCTATCTACAATAGTAACTATAGTGTTACTGAAAAATGAAATGAATAAATTAAATCAGGAGATGATACTGTCAACCAGTTAACACCTTATATTTAATTAAGTTAGACTTAGAGATATGTATTGTTTCCCCATCTACATTTATTAGGTTTGTAGATAAATCACTGTTCTGATATAATTGAGATTAAAAGATATTTTATTAATTCAACTAAAAGGAGTAATAAACAGTGGAGGAAAAATATCAGGACTTTTTTACTGGAGTTAAAGACTCAAGCCCGATTATAATGGGTTACATACCAATAGGAATTGCCTACGGAATACTGGCAACAAAGAGCGGGCTGGGTATTCTGGAGACAGTTTCAATGTCTATCTTCGTCTTTGCCGGATCATCCCAGTTAATCTCTATTGATATGCTGGCCCGTGGTTCAGCAATTATTCCTATTATTATGATGACTTTTCTGGTTAATCTCCGCCACCTTTTAATGAGTGCCTCCTTTAGCCTTCATTTTAAAGGGACAGGCCATAAGGTTATGCCTTTCCTCAGTTTTTTGATAACTGATGAATCTTTTGCTGTAGGAAATGTGAAAATCAAGGATAAAGAATACAGGGCCAGTTTTTTTCTGGGCCTTGGTTTGTCAGCCTATCTGGGCTGGGTAATCAGTTCCTGGATAGGGGCTTCCCTGGGTGAGATAATAAGTGATGCAGGTGAATATGGTCTGACTTTTGTTCTGCCGGCGATGTTTATAGCTTTACTTGTGCTTCAGATTCAGAGGAGGCTCGATATACTGGTTGCTGTAATTTCCGGGTTATTTTCACTGCTTTTTGTTTATTTACTGCCTGGAAACTGGAATGTAATTCTGGCCACAGTGATCGCTGCAACCCTGGGGGTGGTAATAGAGAGATGGAGATGAAATATGTTTTAATGATCCTGGGTATGACCCTGGTTACTTTCATTCCCCGCTATTTACCGCTGGCCGTTCTCAGTAAGATGGAGATACCGGAGGTTGTAATAGAGTGGTTAAAATATATACCGGCAGCTATTCTGGCTGCTTTACTGGCTCCGGGGATATTAATCATTGACGGCCGGTTGATGATAACACCACAGAATACATACTTGCTGGCAGCACTACCTACTTTTCTGATTGCTATTTATAAACGTAATATCTTTTTAACTGTTATTGTAGGTATGGTGATGATCATAATTTTAAATTTTATCTAAAACAGCCAGGAAAACCCCATCGAAATTTTAATTTAGGTGGGAGATGAACTGAAATTCATGGGAAAAAATGAAAGGGGAGATAATATGGAAATCAAAGTAGATCTTTTCAGTGATACCGGGACAAGACCTTCTCAGGCAATGCGGGAGTTTATGGCTGGAGCAGAAGTTGGGGATGAACAGTTATTCGAAGACCCCAGTGTTAACCTTTTAAATGAGATGGTAGCTGAGCTTCTGGGCAAAGAAGAGGCAGTATACCTACCTTCCGGTTTGATGGCCAATCAGATATCATTTGCCGTTCACTGTAATCCGGGGGATGAAATAATTATGGATGAAACAGCTCATCCCATTCATTATGAAGGAGGGGCAGCTGCTGTCATCAGTGGTGCTACTATTAGAGGGTTAGCCGGCAAGAGGGGTATTTATACTGTTGAGCAGGTAGAAGAGGCTATCAGGTCAAAGGATTACCATGATCCCCAGACCTGTCTGGTTTCAATAGAGCAGACATCCAATCTGGGTGGAGGTACAGTCTGGCCCCTGGAACTGATCAATGAGATTACAGAATTAGCCCGGGAAAGAGGACTTGCTACCCATATGGATGGAGCCCGTCTAATGAACGCTGTCGCTGCAACCGGGGTCAGTGCAGCAGATTATGCCCGTAATTTTGATTCAGTCTGGATCGATTTAAGCAAAGGACTGGGAGCTCCTGTTGGTTCCTGTCTGGCCGGGTCTTCAGATTTTATCGAAAAGGCCAGATACTGGAAACAGAGACTGGGTGGTGCCATGAGACAGGCCGGAATAATTGCTGCCGGCGGTATCTACGCCCTGGAACATAATGTAGACAGGTTGAAAGAGGATAATAATAATGCCCGCAAGCTGGCCCTGGGATTGGCCGGGATAGATGGTATAAAAATAGAAACAGATTCTGTTGAAACCAATATTGTACTCTTTGAAATAGAAGGAAAGACAGCAGGCCAATTTACCGAAATGCTTCTGCAGGAGGGAGTTAGAATGAGTGTCCTGGGTAAATATGTCAGGGCTGTTACCCATCTTGATGTTGATGAGATGGGAATCAATTATGCGCTGCAGGCAGTTGAGAAGGTTCTTGCTTAAAATAAAGTATGAAGGTTAATAATCTTTATCTTCGAGTCGATAAATGAAACTTAGAATCTCGGCTACAATTTGATATAATTCGGGGGGGATTTCCTCACCGATATTTAGTTGAACCAGGATATCAATGATGTCCTGGTTTTCTTCTATATGAATATTTTCTGCCCGGGCTTTTTCTATAATTTTACGGGCAACTTCTCCCTTGCCCTTTGCTATAACAACAGGGGCATCATTTTGATCAAGGTCATATTTTAAGGCTGCAGCCTTTTTGATTTTGTTTTTATTTTTTTGCTTCATATTTATCACCCTTTATTCTTGTCACACTGGGTAAGTCTTCCTTAACTAAACTTTAAAATCTATCTGTGTATATTCCACTTTGTTTCCATCATTTTCTTCCCGAAAGAATAACTCCGGTAATTTATCTGGTTCTTTTCTGTATGTAATTTCTGGTTGTTTAACAGTATAACCCAGAATCTTTAATCTTTCCTGTAGATCGGGGAAATAATCTTCTATTAGACTGGTTGTACTCCTTTCACTGGTTTGAAAATTGCAACTGATTATTTTACCAATTATAAGTATTTCTGCATAGATAGTTCCGCTTTTTTCCAGATTGACTGCAAAAGCCAGCTTGTAATTTTTTTTATATTTCTGGTTCCTTTCATTATTTTCGGTATTTTCACTGATCTGAAGATAGAGAGGAACAGGGTTTTCCTCTGGTTCAAAAATCAGGGGTAATTCCAGATTTAATAATATATTTTCCTGTCTGTCATTAGGTTGGGTATGATTCAGGAATTGTTGACCCAGTAGATGATTAATTACTTTATCCAGTTGACTATTTTCACCATAAGAGTTTGTCTGTAAAAAATTTCGAATAATCTGCGGATAATCAGCCAGTTTTTCAGCAATATCTGCAACTGGTTTTTCCAGGGAAACAGTTAACTTATTTTTCATATTTTCTGTACTTATCTGTTCAGAAGTAGTTTTTTCAACTTCAGCTGTTTTAGATCTGTTGTTAACAATAGTTTTGCCATCAGTAAGGTCAGAAATTGCCCGGCTAAGCGATTCATCGGGGTTTAAATTTTGAGAAACTCCTTTTATTAACTGAGTCAGTAGTGGTAGTTGTTCTTTTAATAAAATGGCAAAACTTTTAATTAAAGATACCTGGTTATTCTGGTCAAGTGAGCTATTATTAATAAAACCTTCAAGTTTACTCAAATGTTCTTCTTGAAGGGGGATTTCCATTGCGAGCCAGGTCTGGAGCAGAATTTTTTGCAAGTTTTCTGGGAAATTATTCTGTAGTAGAAGTATTATTCTGGATATACGAACCGGAAGCTGATTTTCTGTATCTTTACTGGTCTGTCCACTATTAAATATAAGATTATAAAGTTTTTTCATTTCAGTATTTAAATTTGTGGTATCAATTCTCATCTTTAGACCCCCTTGCTAACTATATTCTATTATCAGGGATTTAAAATGTCAATTATGATAAATATAGCAATATTTAAAAGAAATGCAATTGATTTTATATTATTAAAATATATTGATTAAGATACAGACAGATGTTATAATACATAATATAAGCATAAATTACATAAATTTAGTAAATTATTTATAAGTTAGTTTAAAGTATTTAACTTAATTTAATTAACAACTAAAAATTTTGAATATTGGCAGCATTAAAAAACGAAAAATAATTAGCAAAATTGCAAAAGGGGGACTATTTAATGTATTTCTGGGTCTTACAAAGTATTAATGCTTTTGCTTTTGGCTCATTGCTGTTTTTGATTGCCAGTGGTTTTTCTCTTATCTTCGGCCTAATGGATGTAGTTAATCTTACACATGCTATCTTTTATATGATGGGTTCTTATGTTGGCTTTTTTATTTTTGCTCATACTGGAAGTTTTCTGCTGGCAATCATAGGTGCAGGGTTAGTGGTTGCCCTGATAGGGGCTATAAAATACCGATTTTTCCTCCTCAAGCTGCATGGGAAATCCTTAAATCAGGTTTTATTATGTCTGGGATTTCTTTTTGTGTTTGATGATTTATTATTAATTGTTTTTGGGGGTGACCCCCTTATTCTGGATGTGCCCAGCTACCTGCAGGGTATGATTAATTTTGGCGGGATTTATTTCCCCAACTACCGCCTCTTTTTAATAGGGGTTGGAGTTATTACTATTCTTTTTCTCCATTATTTTATTGAAAAAACAAAAGTAGGTTCATTAATCCGGGCCGGAGTTGATGATGAAGAGATGGTCCGGGCGATGGGGATTAATATTAATCTTATATTCCTGGGTGTTTACAGTTTAGGTGTTTTTCTGGCTGCTGCTGGTGGTGTTTTTGGGGGTGTAATCCTGGGAATGAGGCCGCGGATGGCATTTGAAATTCTTCCGCTGGCTCTGGTAGTTGTCATAATCGGTGGCAAGGGGAACATAAAGGGTGCATATTTTGGCAGTATAGTAGTTGCTTTTATGGATAACTTCGGCCGGGCCTTGTTTCCTCAGCTTTCCTATTTTACACTTTTTCTTCCCATGGTCTTAATACTGACATTTAAACCGGAGGGTCTTTTCAGTAATAATAAAATAAAAAGGAGGACTATAACCTGATGCCAGCGATAAATAACAATTCTTTAAAGAAGATATTAATTGCTCTGGGAATCCTGGTCCTGATTATAATTCCGCAGTTGCCTGTTTCCTCATATTATATAAATCTTTTATCTTTGATATTAATCTTTGCTTTACTTGCTATGGGTTTAAATTTGTTAGTAGGTTATACGGGTCTGTCCTCACTGGGCCATGCCGCTTTTTTTGGCTCAACTGCTTACTGTGCCGGTATTCTTAGTTCTCACTATGGGTGGTCTTTTCTGGCCTCTTCAGCAGCAGGAGTTATTTTCATTATCTTACTGGCCGGAGGATTCGGTTTAATTAATGTCAGGAGTAAAGGTGTTACTTTCTTGATGGTCAGTATCGCCTTCGGACAGATAATTTGGGGCTTATCTCAGAGTTGGTCGGCGGTAACAGGAGGAGCCAATGGACTGGTCGGGATTTCTGACCCCAGTATATTCGGTTATGTTTTTGCAAGCTGTACCAGCTATTATTATATAATACTTTTTGTATTAATCTGCTGTAGTTATCTATTATACAGAATAATTAATTCTTCCTTTGGACTAACATTACAGGGAATAAAAGACAACTCAAAGAGAATGACCAGCCTGGGTTACAACGTTTTCCTTCACAGCTGGATTGCTTACATAATTTCGGGGACACTGAGTGGTATTGCAGGTATTCTTTATGCCTATTATAACAATTTTGTCAGTCCTACTGATGTAAGTGTTATAACATCAGCCAAGGTGATGATGATGGTTCTGGTAGGTGGAGCTGGCACCTTTTTCGGCCCTGCCCTGGGGGCAATTATCATTGTATCACTGGAGAATCTATTGAGTGCCTTTACTAATCGCTGGGTATTAATCATGGGTATTATCTATATCCTGGTAGTAATGTTTACTCCGGCTGGACTGGTAGAGCTAATTAAAAATAGCTATGGAAAGGTATTCAGCAAGGGGGATGACAGCAATAGCAACAAAGGAGGTGATAGTAGGGAAAGGGGAAGATCTACTGTTAAGAGTTAGACTTTAAAAGGAGGAAAAATAATGAAAAAATTAGTAATTTTACTCTGTATTCTAATGGTAATTAGCCTCATGTCTGGACTGGTTTCTGCAGCTGAAACTTTTAAAATAGGCTTTATTTCCCCTCTGACCGGTACGTTCAGTGCCAATGGTATGGATATGCGTGATGGTGTTTTATTATATCTAAGTGAGCACAACTGGAAACTGGGTGGCAGAGATGTTGAACTGATTGTTGAAGACACCGAAGGTGATCCTAAGACAGCTTTAACCAAAGCCCGGAAACTGGCCGAACTGGATAAAGTTGATATTATTGCCGGACCACTACTTGCTTCCTCGGGGTATGCTGTTGCTGAATATGCCCGTAATAACAAGGTTCCCTATTTAGACAATATAGTTTCTGCAGATGACTTAACACAGAGATTGTACAGTGATTATGTAATTAGAACCGGCTGGACCAGCAGCCAGCCCATGCAGCCCTTTGCTAAATGGGTTTATGACAATCTAGGCTATAGAAAGGTTGCCACTATCGCCTACGATTTTGCCTTCGGCCATGAAACGATGAGTGGTTTCCATTATGTCTTTGAGGAATTAGGTGGAGATGTTGTCAAGAAGATCTGGCCGCCGATTGGAACTGCCGACTATGCACCTTATCTGGCTCAGATTCCTCCTGATGTAGATGCTGTGCTGGCCAACTTCTCTGGTTCCGATGCCCTACGATTCATGAAACAGTATCAGCAGTTTGGCTTCAAAAAAAGGTTCCCGCTCATCGGCTGTGGAACACTTACCGATGAGCATATACTACCTTCGATGGGTGATGAGGCTATTGGTGTAATCTCTGCCCTTCACTACAGTGCAGCCATTGATACTCCTATCAATAATGAATTTTATCAGAAATATACCCAGAGATATGGCCGGATACCATCTTATTATTCTGAAGGCACTTACACCTCTATGCGGGTTCTCGATGTAGGTCTACAGGCAGCCGGAGGTATTGACGATATTATGGCCTTCCTTAACGGTATCCAGGGGAAAGAGATCAAAGCTCCCCGTGGTAATTTCTATATTGATCATTATAATAATCCGGTTCAGAATATCTATATCCGGAAGGTCGAAAGAGTTAATGATCAATTACAGAATACAGTAATTGATATGATACCGGAAGTATCACAGTTCTATAATTATGATCCTTCAGAATTCCTGAAAAAACCTGTTTATTCCAGGGAATTTCCTCCGGTAGATTAAATAGACCTTTATTAGATTATAGATCATTGAAAGTGTAAGTTGATCTGAATTAACTGATAGCCTCACATTATTAGAAAGGGGAGTAGAACAAATGGTATCAAACATTCGCAATACCGGTTATAAGGGAAAAAGTCTTAATATAGAAAACCTTCATAAGTGGTTCGGGGGTCTACATGCTGTTAAAGGCGTTAATTTCAGTGTAGATGAAGGGG
>JADQBU010000236.1 GCA_016278435.1 Halanaerobiales bacterium | reverse complement strand
AGAAGAAATACCAGAAGATATCAGAAGAGTTTTCGTAACAGCCCATGATATTAAACCTGAATGGCATATAAAAATGCAGGCAGCCTTCCAGGAATCAGTCGATAATGCGGTCAGTAAAACAGTGAATTTTCATCATGATGCGACCAGAGAAGATGTCAGTAACGTTTATAACCTGGCATATAATCTGAAATGTAAGGGTGTAACCATCTACCGGGATGGAAGCCGGTCAGAACAGGTGCTGGAAACCAGAAAAGACAAACCTGAAAAAGATAAACGGCCCCGCCCTAAAATCACTCTGGGCACGACCGAAAAATACAAAATTGGTTGTGGCAAACTTTATATAACTATTAATTCTGACAAGAAGGGAATCTGTGAGGTATTTACCACAACCGGTAAAGGCGGCGGCTGCCACGCTCAATCAGAAGCTATCAGCCGGCTTGTTTCCCTGGCTTTAAGAAGTGGGATTCCCTTTGCAGAAATCAGCGGACAGCTCAAGGGAATTCGCTGTGAAGCAGCCATGATGAGAAAGGATGTTCATAATTTATCCTGTCCCGATGCCATCGGTAGAGCCCTAGAGAATTTCATGAAAAATACAGGTAATGGCAAACTTGAACTGTCTATCCTGCAGGAAAAAATCCGGCTTGAAAAAACTGCAAGTGAAAATAACCCTTCGAATTCCACAACTTTAACAACAAGCTCAACACCGGGTTCAACTTATAATAATCATTCTGTCTGCCCCGAATGTGGCTTTGAACTTGAACATGAAGGGGGCTGTGCCGTCTGCCGGAACTGCGGTTGGTCCAAATGTGGTTAATATATGTTCCAGATAATGAAAATAACCATTACTAAATAGAGTTTTTAACTTAGCAACAAAGATCTAACCGGGCATTGTAGCCTAAACATTATTTACTACATTGTCCGGTCTTTCTCCCTTTAAAGCCCGGACAAGATTCCGGGCAATTTTCATTCCTGTCCTTTCATTTGTTTCATATGTAAAAGCCCCGATATGGGAAGTAGCAATAAAATTTTCAAGTTCAAAGAGTTTATGCTGTCCCGGCGGCTCTTCTGCAAAGACATCACAGGCAGCCCCGGCAATCTGACCCTCTTTCAGGGCATTGTAAAGGGCATCTTCATCTACAGTTCCCCCACGAGATGTATTAATTAAATATGCGGTTTTTTTCATCATACCTAATTCTCTTTCCCCAATCAAATTCCTGGTATGTTTGTTGAGAGGAAGATGTAGGGATATAAAATCTGCTTTCTGAAGTAAATCATCTAATTCCATGTATTTTACATTGTGTTTACGCGCAAATTCCTGCTCTTGATTGATATCATAGGCCAGCAATTGGCAATTAAACCCTTTCAAACGGGCTGCCACTCTCTGACCAATATCTCCTGTCCCTATTATACCAACTTTTTTTTCCCATAATTCTGTACCGATCTTTCGTTTCCAGCGCCCTTCTTTTGTCATTTCATTGATCAGAGGTATTGAGCGGCATAGGGACAGCATTAAAGTCAATGCCAGGTCAGCAACTGAATCACTGTTTGTTCCAGGAGCATTGACCACAAAGATACTGGCCTCATCGGCAGCCTTGAGGTCAATATTATCCACACCTACACCATTTTTGGCGATCACTTTTAGTTTTTTTCCTCTTTTTATAACCTGATCTGTTACTTCATCTACCCCGACAATAATTCCATCATACTCTGCAACTATTTCCAGTAAGTCTTTCTCCTTATAAGGTCGGTCAATCTCATTAAATTCAAGTATACAGTCATTCTCTTTTAGAAACTGCCTGGTCTTATCACTGTATTTACTATAAGATCGTGAAGCCACAAATATCCTGAAACTCAATCTTATCCCCCCATTTGAACCTATTTAAACTCATAATCATCTTCATCGATATCAATCGTGTTCCTATCCTTTTTGTGCTGAGATGACCTACTATTACTAACAGGGTTATAGTTTGTTAATAGTTTCTTTAAAATGGGCCACATGACAATAAATACCGCAGCATCATCTAATTGCCCGGCCAGCGGGAAAAAATCACCGATTAGATCAAAGGGAAACAGCAGATAGATAACAGGAACCAGAAATAATAGTTTATTGCTTAATTTAACTTCATTATCCCTGAAATATCTAATTATTTTAATTAAACTGGATAAACTTTTGCCCATCTCTTACATCTCCCTGTAGAATCTGTTTCTTGTTTATCTCGTCCTACTTATTTGCCTGCTCCCAGTCCTTTAAAAAACGTTCAATACCAATATCGGTCAGGGGATGGCCCGACATTTTATTAATTACTGAAAATGGAATAGTTGCAATATCACAGCCGACCAGAGCAGCCTGCTTGACATGAAGTGGATGCCTGATACTGGCAGCGATAATCTCTGTTTCAATCCCGTAGTTATCATAGATAGTTACAATCTCACTGACCAACTCCATCCCTTCATGAGCTCTGTCATCAAGTCTCCCAATAAAAGGACTAACAAATGTAGCCCCAGCTTTTGCTGCCAGCAGAGCCTGATTGGCGGAGAATACCAGAGTTACATTGATATCAATTCCTTCTTTGCTCAGGGTTTTAACTGCCTTTAAGCCTTCAATTGTCATCGGGATTTTAACAACTACATTTCCAGCAATTTTTGCCAGCTCCCTGGCCTCATTAACCATTCCTTCAGTATCAAGACTTAAAACTTCAGCACTTACCGGCCCTTTAACAATATCACAGATTTCCTTAATCCTGGTGTGAAAATCAACGTCTCCTTCTTTTGCAACCAGAGATGGATTAGTTGTAACTCCATCAATAACACCTATACTGGCTGCTTCTCTAATCTCTTCTAAATTGGCAGTATCAATAAAAAATTTCATCCGGCTCAACTCCTTTTATTTTACCTTTTGTTTTATTATATACTACAAAATCAACAGATATCCTCCCTGTTTTATCTAGTTCCTCTTAGATATTGGTTAATTTAATAATATATTCTTAATTTATGGGGAGGCTAATATGGGAGTTGAATTATATTGAAAACTTTTATCCCAGACAATGTCATCATCAGAGAAAATGCACTCGATTATCCCCTGGGCGAGAAATTATATAACACTTTTAATGAATCTGAGGTCAGAACAAGGGTTGTATCTGCCAGAGGGCCTTTCCCCTTTGATAATAATGTATCCTTCAAAAAAAAATATCACCGGGCTAAAAAAACACTGGTATTGTCAGTCCGTACTCTGTCTAAATTCCAGACCTGCAAGCCTTCTGCTCATTACCAGTTGCCGTTAGTCAGCGGCTGTCCCGGCCACTGCCATTACTGTTATTTGTCTACAAACCTGGGCAAAAATCCTTACATAAAAGTCTATGTTAATATAGAAGAAATCCTAGAAAAAGCACAGGACTATATAGAAGAACGAAAACCTGAAAATACTATCTTTGAAGGAGCCGCAACTTCAGACCCCCTTCCCCCGGAAAAGTGGACGGGTTCATTAAGCAGGACCATCGAATTTTTCAGCAGAAACCAACTGGGTAGTTTCCGTTTTGTTACCAAATTTACCGAAGTAGATCCTTTCCTGAAGCTGGATCACAAACAAAAAACGGAGATTAGATTCAGTCTCAATAGCAAATATTCCATAAAAAAATTTGAACCAGACACCCCGGGTCTGGAAGATAGAATTGGGGCTGCTGCAAAAACATATAATGCAGGCTATAAAACAGGTTTTCTCATTGCCCCTATTTTTATTTATGAAGACTGGGAACAGGAATATGAAGAACTGGTAAAAAAAATTGGGAAATCGCTGAACACCAGGGGTCAAGGACTTTCCCTGGAATTAATTACTCATCGTTTTACAGCCAGAGCGAAGAATATTATTGAAGAGGTTTATCCCGGTACCGAGCTACCTATGAATGAAGAAGAAAGACAGTTTAAATACGGCCAGTTCGGTTATGGAAAATATGTTTATCCCAAAGAAACCATGCATAAAATAAAAAGTTTTATGGAAAAAATAATAAACAGTTATTTACCCAGAGCCGAGACAAAATACTTCGTTTAAGGGGAGATTCACTATGAAACAGGATGGAGCAGTAATTGGGGCTGCTGCCGGAATACTGGGAGCAGTGGCCAAAGGAATAATTTTCTGGTTTTTTTACCTGACAGGTATTATAGATTATACAATTGAGCATATATTTATTTCTTTTATTTTGCCGCTTAAATATTTACATGACCCCCTGGCCCTGCTGGTTAGTTTCATTGCCGACTATACGATGGCTGTACTGCTGGGGTTACTTCTGCTTAAAATCATCCGCTCCTCCGGTACAGACTATGTAATATTAAAGGGAACAATTTTCGGACTCGGTGTATATGTAATGCTTTTCAGCAGTTTTACCTCCCTTGAAATTACCAAAATCTCAATTGATACTCCGATACATCATCTCCTGGGTATCATAACTCATGTTGCCTTCGGAATTATAGCTTCCCTCTATATCAGGAGGGCATTGAATACCGGAAATTAATGGAGACAGCATAAGTCAACTTAAATAACCAAGATTTTTCAACCTCTCTCTGATCAGCTTAACCTCTTCACTGGTTAAACTGTCCTGGTTCCGGGGTGCTTCTTTTTCCATTTCAGTCGATGTTACCAGATCACGCAGTACATAAACGATAAATTCCGTTACACTGTTAAATCCCGTATCATCAATAATTTTACCAAGCTTATTATAAAGATTCCGTGGAATTTTAATGGTAACCTTATCACTCATTGTCTTTCACTCTCCTGCAAATATATTATAGTTCCAACCTTTATGCTGGATACCGGGAATATTACGTTCTTACCCATCTTTGCCTATAATCAAATGCTATACAGGCTCTGGCCCCGAAAATCTGGCTTTAAAACCCTCTATTGCTTCACCTTCTTTTTTATCTATATATCCCTCATCTTCAAGATATCTAATTACTTTTTCTGAACTTTCTTCTATCGATTCAACATCTGTTTTTAATTCCAGATCGGGATTTTCCGGTTCTTCATAGGGATCAGAAATCCCTGTAAAGTTCTCTATCTTCCCCTCCCGGGCCTGCTGGTAAAGTCCTTTTACATCCCTTTCTTCACAGACAGCAAGTGGGGCATTGACAAATACCTCGATAAAACTACCACCGGCTCTTTCTATTTGCTGCCGGGCATAATCCCGGGCTTTCTGATATGGTGATATGAAAGAACAGAGTGTTATGATATCGTTCTGTGTCAATAGTTTAGCTACAAAGGTATTCCGCCTGATATTTTCATTCCTGTCCTCTGCTGTAAAACCGAGGTCCCGCGTCAGGTCCTTTCTGACTATGTCACCATCAAGTCTCTGTACATATATTTTCCTGGCTTTTAACTGTTTTTCTATCTCCTTTGCTACCGTGGTTTTGCCGGCACCGCTGAGGCCCGTAAACCAGACGGTAATCCCCTTCTGTTTCCTCATTCTTTATCACCTGTTTCAGCCATACCCTGGATCAATACATCAGCAACTTCCGGTCTGGTCATCTCTGCTGGTGGACGCTTTCCTGCTCGCAGTAATTTCCTGACTTTAGTACCACTTAAACCAATATGTTCTTTTCTGTCATGGGGACAGGTTTTGGCAGTAGCCATGGAGCCACATTTTTTGCAGTAAAAGGAATACTCAAATCTAAGGGGTGTTATTCCTATCTCCTCTGGCGTAAAATTATCAAATATTTCCTGGGCCTCATAGGTGCCGTAATAATCTCCAACTCCAGCATGGTCACGCCCCACAATAAAATGAGTGCAGCCCAGATTTTTACGGCAGAGAGCGTGGAAAATAGCCTCACGCGGTCCGGCATATCTCATGGCCGGTGGAAATACCGACAAAAAGACCCTTTCCGGCGGATATATCTTATCCATCACTACCTCATAACTCTTTATCCTGTATTCTACCGGAATATCACTGCTTTTGGTTTCTCCTACCAGTGGTGAAAGCAGCAGACCATCAGCTATTTCCAGTGAACACTTCTGGAGATATTCATGGGCCCTGTGGATGGGGTTTCTGGTCTGGAAACCAACAATTCTTTTCCAACCTCTTTCCTCTATGTATGAACGTACCTGAGCCGGACCGCGCCTGTACTCATTAAATTTTTCATGTTTAACTCGATTTAACATTTTAATCTTACCACCTAACAAAACATCCCCTCTATCATAAACCGCAGCTACCCCGGGATGTTCCTTTTCAGTGGTCTTATAAACTTTTTCTGCTTCCCTTGCTTTGTCGACCCTGTATTTTTCTTCAAGTTGGAGTAGTGCATAAACCTGGTTACCATCAGTTAGAGCAACATCTTCACCTGGTTTCAGGCCTTCTGCGGTCTCCTCATCAACCCCGAGAACAATCGGAATTGACCAGACGGTTCCATCAGCAAGTCTCATTCCTTCAACAACACTATTATAATCTTTCTGTAACATAAACCCCTGCAAAGGACTGTATAATCCAATAGCTATATTTTCAGCTTCTGTCAGGTCTCTCCTGCTTAAAACCAGACGGGATAGGCTGGAAACCCTTTCCAGAAGGTCCTCTCGTTCTTTACCCTTTGCCATTCTATCAACAAGTATACCACCATGTGGTTCAATCATGTAATTAAAACCCCCTGCTTAAATTTAAAATCTTACACTCTTATAATACTACAAAGAGACTAAAACTCCTCTTTTTTTCCGTTCAGCTCCCTCAGCCTATCTACATAAGTGTCCTCTAATAGTATATCACCCAGCTCCACATCTGGTGAATTCTCCCCGTGAAAATCAGAGCCTCCAGTGACCAGTAATCCCAGTTCCCTGGCCACCTGCAGGTAATATTTGCTGTCCTCTCTGCTCTGTTTAGAATGATAGACTTCCAGTCCCTGTAAACCAGAGCCCTGAAGTTGAACTATATCGTCTTTTTTAAGCGGCTCTCCATGATTGATAAATACAGGGTGGGCCAGAACTGCAATCCCCCCAGCCTCATGAATCAATTCAACCGCATTTGCCGGGGCTAACCTGTATTTAGGTACATAGGCCCGGCCATTGTTACCTATATATTTATCAGTAAACGCATCTTTCATCTCTTTGATATAACCCTTTTCAACCATGGCCCGGGCTATATGGGGCCGACCGACATAATTATCACCTGCTATCTGGCGTACCTGCATATAAGATATTTCTATTCCCAGTCCGTTGAGGAGTCCAATCATCTCCCGGGCCCGGTTAAGCCGGGCTGAAAATATCTTGCTAATTTTCGCCAGAAGCGTTTTATTTTTATGATCTATAAAATAACCCAGAATATGAATCTCGGCTTTTTCTTTAAAGGTCGACAGCTCTATGGCCGGAATCACATTTATACCCATCTCATTTCCAGCAATTAAAGCCTGGTCAACCCCTTCCACTGTGTCATGATCGGCCAGGGCAATTGTATTAATTCCCTTTTCCCGGGCCAGTGAAACAAGTTCCTCCGGTTTAAAACTCCCATCTGAGTAGATTGAATGCATATGAAGATCAGCAACCATTTATTACATCCTTTCTATATTTATTGTTCATTTTATCTGTAGGTAATAAAATATTTGTCACAACAACCTGCAGACAATTTTCTGGATAAATATTTATCACATATAAACTTCTTCTGCTTATTATACTTTTCCTTTATTTAATTTATTATAAAGAAATACAGATGATACAACATGGATATGAAAAATAGAGGAATCTGGAGATCTTTGTGGAAATATTAAATTAAATATAAGTACTAAAGGTGGTAATTCCTTTGCAGCAGAATACAAACAACTCTAGAAAATCAGATAATACAAGAATTATTGCTATAGCCAGCGGCAAAGGTGGGGTAGGAAAGACTAATATCTCTGTAAATCTGGGGCTTCTCTTCCAGCAATATGAGATGACAACCCTCCTGATCGATGCCGATTTTGGAATGGCCAATGCTGATATTCTCCTGGGAATAACACCCCGCTATAACTTAAGTCATATTATCAGTGGAAAATGCCGCTTTCAGGAGGCGATTTTGAAAGGTCCAGGTGACCTCGATATATTACCAGGTACCTCTGGAGCTGATTCACTCATAAATATGAGTTCGGTGGCAATAAAAAGATTACTGGCCACCTCAGATTTTATTGAAGAAAATTATGATATGGTAATCGTAGATGTTGGAGCTGGTATCCATAATGATGTTATAAATTTTATTAAAGCTGCAGACGAAGTAATTATAGTCATGACCCCTGAACCAACCTCAATGCTTGATGCCTACAGCCTGATCAAGGTATTGAATAAAAACAAGTATAAAAAAAATATAAATCTGCTCATTAATCAGTATAATACAAAACAGGAAGGCTCACTTACCGGAAGAAAATTAAAAAAGGCTGTTCAGGAATATCTCAAAACAGAATTGAAAATAATCGGACATATCCCCTATGATAATAAACTGAAAAAGGCAGTAAAAAAACAAAAACCACTGGTTCTTGTCTATCCTAATAGTGAAGCCAGTAAAGCCCTGGAAGATACAGCCTCAATTTTATTAAAAAATAAAAAGGAAAATAGGTCAGCCGGTATGAAGGGCTTTATTTATAAAATGGTCGGTTTCTTTACAGGTTAATACAATTTAATTAAGAAAATTAATGCAAGGGGATGCTTTAAAAAGCATCCCCGTTTTATTAGAGTTAAATTATTTTGCTGAATTCTCTGGCTTCACATTCAACCCAGCCTCTGGCCTTCATGGCAGCAGTTATCCTATCTATTGATACCATATAAGCAGCAACCCTTATATTGACATTTTCTTTTCTATATAACTCATAAACCCGGTTGAAGGCACTAACCATTATCTTTTCTAGCTTACTGTCTACCTCATCTTTAGTCCAGTAATAATTATACAGGTTCTGTACCCATTCAAAGTAGGAAACGGTAACCCCACCCGCATTGGCCAGAATATCCGGTATTATAAAAACTCCCATATCATGAAGAATCTCATCTGCTTCCGGAGTTGTAGGACCATTGGCAGCCTCAGCAATCAATGTTGCTTTGATCTCCGGTGCTATATCTCCAGTAATCTGATTTTCTAAAGCAGCAGGTACAAGTATATCACAGTCCATGGTCAAAAGTTCATAGTTTGAAATAGGTTCAGTACCAGGGTAACCCCGGACATTACCATTCTCTTCTTTATATTTTTTAAGTCGGCAGGGATTGATTCCCTCCGGGTTATACACCCCGCCGGAGGAATCATTGGCAGCAATTATCTTACAACCAAGCTCATGCAAGAATTTTGCACTATAACTTCCTGCATTTCCAAAACCCTGAATAACAACACTGGCACTATGAAGATCCAGATCCAGGATCTTTGCTGCTTCTCTTACAGTATACATTATCCCGCGGGCTGTGGCTGAATGCCGGCCGAAGGAACCACCGATTACCAGTGGTTTACCGGTTACCAGGCCTGGTGTATTCACACCTTTTATTTTCGAGAATTCATCCATAAACCAGCTCATCACCTGTTCATTGGTATAAACATCTGGAGCCGGGATATCTTTATTTGGTCCGATCAAAGGAGCAATGGCCTGAATAAATCCCCGGTTTAATCTTTCCAACTCTCCCTGCGATAATTCCTTGGGATTACATTCAACTCCTCCCTTGGCTCCACCATAAGGTATTCCCACCAGAGAGCATTTGAAGGTCATCCAGGCCGCCAGAGCCTTGACCTCATCTTCATCTACCCGGGGATGAAATCTGATTCCCCCTTTAGTCGGGCCCAGGGCATCATTATGCTGGCAGCGCAGACCCTTGAAAACATGAATCTGACCATTATCCATCCTGACCGGGATAGATACCTTTAAAGTACGCATCGGTTCTGCCAGCAGTTCCTTAATTCTCGGGTCAAGTTCCAGTCTTGCAGCCGCATTATCAAGCTGCTGTAGTACAACTTCATAAATATTGTAATCCTCAGACATCCTTATTTCCCCTCTCTTAATTTAATGGAAGTTTAAGAAAGCACGGCAAGTAAGGTACCGGCTGCTATGGCTGAGCCAATTACACCTGCAAAATTTGGTCCCATAGCATGCATTAAGAGATGGTTTGAAGGATTTTCTTCCTGGCCAACTTTCTGAACCACCCGGGCTGCCATCGGAACAGCAGATACTCCGGCGGCGCCAATCAGGGGATTGATTTTACCCCCACTTATCCGGTACATCAGTTTGCCGAGTAAAACCCCGCTGATGGTGCCGAAACTAAAGGCGACCAGTCCCAGTAATAGAATCCCGATCGTTTCCGGGTTCAAAAATGATTTAGCTTCAGCAGTAGCACCCACGGTTAAACCCAGAAATATTGTTACAATATTCATCATTGAATTCTGGGTCGTCTTTAAAAGCCGATCCACAACACCTATCTCCCGCATTAAATTTCCAAACATCAAACTTCCCAGTAAGGGTAGTGCTGAAGGTACCAGCAGCCCACCCAGGATTGTAACCAGAAGGGGAAATACTATCTTCTCTAATTTACTAACTTCCCGCAGTTGTTCCATCTCAACAGTTCTCTCTTCTCTCGTAGTCAGCCACCTCATAATCGGCGGCTGTATAATGGGTACCAGAGCCATATAAGAATAAGCAGCTATAGCAACCGGTCCCAGTAAATGAGGGGCCAGACGGGTCGCAGTAAAGATTGCTGTTGGCCCATCTGCTCCCCCAATAATTCCAATTGCCCCGGCTTCAGCCGGAGAGAATCCAAGATAAATGGCTCCAAAAATTGTAGCAAATATTCCAAACTGGGCACTTGCTCCCAGTAAAATTGTCCTGGGATTTGCGATCATAGGCCCGAAATCCGTTAAGGCCCCGATCCCCATAAAAATTAATGGTGGATAGATTCCCAGTTTTACACCCTGATAAAGGTAATATAATAGTCCGCCAATCTGACCATCATGGGGTGCAGCCATCAGTTCACCCATCGGTAAATTGGTCAATAACATACCAAAACTGATAGGAACCAGAAGTAAGGGTTCATATTTTTTAACAACAGCCAGATATAATAAGATAAGTGCAATAATCACCATCAGCAGCTGTCCTGAACTCAGATGAAAATATCCAGAAGACTGCATGAAAACATTTATTTTATCCCACATATATATATCCCCCTACTCCATTTTTACCAGTAGTTGACCGGCATCTACATTCTCTCCAACTCCTGTATTGATTTCTTTAATCCTGCCAGAAAATGGTGCAGAAATATTGTTTTCAAGCTTCATGGCTTCCAGAATCAGCAGTAC
>JADQBU010000176.1 GCA_016278435.1 Halanaerobiales bacterium | reverse complement strand
CTCTTCCGATCTATTGGAAATATAAATTTTCTGTAATAATAATCATATTTATTTTAGTCATGTCATTCTCAGCTACTGCTGAAGAAAAATTTAGTGGATATCAGGAAGACCAGATAACGAAGGTATATAAACAGAATGGGGACCTTATATTTACAATAGCTATGGGTGTTATTCCTGGTGATCGTTATATTAGTCGTGATAATCATGAGTATATTGTTGAAAGTGTGGAAGGAAATAAGGCCATTGCCAGTGATAACGGTGAGATTGAACTTGTTGATAATAATAAAACAGCCGCCTTACCTCCACTGGCTGCCGGGGAAGAAAAGCTGGTTGCCATCTATCATACACATAATGGTGAGTCTTATGAACCCGGTCCAGCAGTCGTGGAGGGGAGGGGTGATATCCATAAAATAGGAAAGGCTCTCGCCAATGATCTGGAAAAACAAGGAATTAAGGTAATGCATTCTGACAATCTTCATCTACCTCAGGATGGTGCAGCCTATAGCCGTTCAAGGGCAACTGCTCTGGCTCTGGCCAGGGAGAAACCGGATGCTATTTTTGATGTTCATCGAGATGCTATTCCCAATAAGGAAGAATATTTAACTAAAGTTGATGGAGAAGTTGTTCCTCAGGTTAGAATAGTTGTCGGCAGACAAAATCCCAATGATAAGCTTAATGACAAGTTTGCCCGGCAGATAAAGGCCATGAGTGATAAATATACACCGGGTTTAATCAGAGATATTTTTTACGGACATGGTGATTATAATCAGAGCATTGGCCCCCGGGTTTTATTACTGGAGTTTGGTACTTATTTAAATTATGAAAAGAATTTAGAAAAGAGTGCTTCACTTATTTCAATACCTATAGCCAGAGCTCTGTCGGCAGTTAACCGTCCTGCCGCTAGTGATAGCCAAAATCGTAGTGCTTTTAGTACCCTGGCCTGGATTCTGGGTATAGGATTTGTGATTCTTATGGGTTACTTATTTTTAAATGAAGGTAGTCTGGAGGGAGTAATGAATAGAATCAGGGGTTATTTTAATAAAGAAATAATAGATAATAGAGATGATAAATAGTGTTTGCTTATGGAGATATGTTTATTTTAAGTTTACTGTTAGGTACATTAGCCCGGGCTTTTATGTTAAGGGTTGATTACCGTCAATTCCCAAGTTTTCCTCATTCTTATGTAATTCATCTGATGATTGGGATAATCGCATCAACTCTGGGGGCCTTATTTCTTCCAGCATTGATTGAAAAAGAATATATAGCGGTTACATTTTTAACAGTCGGTGCTCAGCAGTTCAGAGAAGTCAGGAATCTGGAACGGGAAAGTATGGAAAAAATAGAAGAATCAGAAATAATCCCCAAAGGATCTGCTTATATTGAGGGGATAGCAAAGTTATTTGAAGCCAGAAACTATATGGCTCTGGTAACTGCAGTAGTTACCAGTATATTATATTATTATCTGGGCTGGGTTGTTGCAGTTCTGGGAGGGGGAATTACGGCATATTTATTACATTTATTTGTAACAGGCCCCCATGTTTCTGATATGGCCAGAATTCAGATTGTTCCCTTGAATATACAGGGAAATAATATTGGAATTGATGATGTGATTATGATGAATATAGGTGAAGAAGAAGCTCTTGAAAAATGGAGGAAAGAGGGAGTAGGAATTAAGGTGATTCCCAGAGATGAGAACGCCCGGGCTTCACTGGCCAATCTGGGGCAGAGACAGGCCATACTACATGACCTGTCTATCTTAATGGGAGTTAAACTTGATAAAGGTATACAGCAGTTTACCCCCCTGGCCAGATTGCAGATTGATGAGGGTACATTAAATATAATTATCATACCCCAGGAACCTGATAGTAAATATATTGAGAAAGCAGTTGAAAAAATACCGATAATTGAAAGCACCCAGAGGAAACCATTAAAAAGTTTTGCTGGAAGAAGAGCAGCAGATTGAGGGGGATTCATTTTTGCCAGATGAATACAGTTTAAATAATAGTATTATTGCTATAATTGTAGAAGAAAAAAATAAAGACAAGGTTGGAGGAGGAGCTCCAATTTTTTTTGTTAAAGACGAAAAGGAACTTGAAAAAATCAGTATGTTATTAGCTCGAATTACTCTGGGGATGGTACATGACCTGGGTAATAGAGTTAAAATTATTGTTAAACATTAGGTGTTATTTTATGAAAATAATTTTCCATGACAAAAATGCAAGTATATTAGCTCTCTTTGCTGCTTTATTATATCTGGAAAAAAAACAGAAATATGACTTTAAAAATATTATGAATAAAACAATGCTAAAACTCGATGTAATCAATAATCAACAGGGGAAGTTAATATATATTGGGTCTGATCAGGATAATAATACCATTTACATAACCGGACGAAAGAGGTATAAAAAAATTGTATGCAGGGTTATCAGGAGCTTTCACAAGGTAATGAAGTTAAGGGAACGACCTGTCTATTTTAATCTATCACCACATTATAATAATTATATGAGAATATCAATTTTATCTGGAAAAATTAAATTACCATATTTTCTTCAATATTATTTTATAATACGTGGTATTAAACGGGAGTTTTTTAAACTTGATAACCAGATTAAAGATTTTAAAAGAAGGGTTAGGTTATATAATTGGTTATAATTTATTACTGTTATGGTGGAACTCATTCATCGGTTCTGGCTGCAGCAATTCACACTGGACTTCTACCTGTAGATAAGATACCGGCCAGTAGAGAAATAATGGCACTACCATATTTTGATAAGATACCCTCTAAATTAATCGGTAATTTATATTATTATGGAAAAGACAAGGAAAATAATGAAGTTTATGTACTGGGTCTGGGAAAAGCCCGGAAGATTTCTAAAAATTCCCTGCAGTCAATAATTGATTTTGAAGAAATCGATGAAGATGTGAAAATTGTTAATACCTTTAAAAATCTTAATTTAACAGTTAAAATTGGAGGATATATATCTAAAAGACTTAATCTGGTTTTCCCTGGAAGAAATATTGTAATTTATGGATTACAAAAAACCTACCATAAATATGTACAGATGGTAACAAAGGTCAAAAAGAAAATTGGTATTGCTTAGTAGACTTAAATATGATATCATCTCCATACAGGGGGAGTAAAAGAAATGGTTGAAGTATCCAGGGTTGAAACTGATAGTATTGCAGCAAGACTGGGAATTAAACCGGGAGATGAAATTGTAGAAATTAACGGGAAACCGGTCAATGATTATATCGATTATTTATATGAAACTGCTGACAACCATTTTGTGTTAAAGGCAAGAAAACAGGAAGGAAGTTTTCAAAATTATCAGGTCATAAAAGATTATAATCAGAAACTGGGAATTGGTTTTTCAGGAATTATTTATGATAAATTAAAACTGTGTAGAAATAATTGTATATTCTGTTTTGTTAACCAACTTCCTCCAGGTTTAAGGGAAACCCTTCTGCTTAAAGATGATGACTACCGTTTTTCTTTTCTGCAGGGCAGTTATATAACATTAACTAATTTATCTGAAGAAGAATTCGACCGGATTATTAAACTGAGATTAAGCCCTCTGTATATATCTGTACATACCACTAACCCGGCTTTAAGAGAAAAAATGTTAAATAACCCTGCTGCCGGTAGAATTATAAATCAGTTAGAGAGACTAACTTCAGCCGGAATAAATGTAAATCTGCAGATCGTTCTCTGCCCTGAAATAAATGATGGGAAAGAACTGGACAGAACGGTTAAAGATTTAACTGATTACTATTCTTTGATTATATCGATAGGAGTTGTGCCTGTTGGCTTAACATCACACCGTAGAGGGTATTATCCCCTCGATACATACAATGATAAAAGTGCAGGAGAAGTACTTAAACAGATTGATTACTGGCAGGAGAGATTAAGTTCAGAATATAGAGAAAATCGATTATTTGCTGCAGATGAATTTTATTTGTTAGCAGGAAGAGAAATTCCAGAATATGAACATTATGCAGAATTTCCACAACTGGAAAATGGGATAGGATTGACCCGTATGTTCTGGCATGATTTTGAAGAATACAGGTATTTGATTCCGAAAAAAGTAGAAGATAGAAAGATTGGTGTTATTTCTGGCAAACTGGGGGCAGAGGCTATTAAACCTGTAATAGATGATTTAAACCGGGTAAAAGCACTCAATCTGGATATAATATCTGTTGAAAACAGATTTTTTGGACAAACTGTGACAGTAACTGGACTATTAACTGCTGTAGATATCATTAGAGAAATTAAAGATTACAAGGAAGCCAGGGAAATTATTATTCCCGGAGTTGTACTAAATGATAATGGATATACACTGGATGGATTTACCCTGCAGGATATAAAAAAATCCAATCCGGACAAAAAAATATTTTTATGTGACAATTTACTCGAAATGTTGGAGGTGATTAGAAATGACTAAACCAATTGTAGCTATTGTGGGTAGACCCAATGTTGGAAAATCAACCCTTTTTAATCGTCTGGCTGGAAATAGAATTTCTATCGTAGAAGGTGAACCAAGTATAACCAGGGACCGTATTTATGCTGATGTTTCCTGGTTAGATCGGGAATTTATTCTTGTTGATACTGGAGGAATTGAACCCGGTAATGATGATTTAATAAAAAATAAAATCAAATATCAGGCAGAAATTGCAATAGAAGAAGCAGAGATTATTATGTTTGTAGTTGATGGACGGACTGGAATTACAACTCTGGATGAAGAAGTAGCCCAGTTATTAAGGAAGACAAATAAAAAAGCAATACTGGTCATCAATAAAATTGATAATTTTTCAAATGTTGAGGAAAAAGTCTGGGAATTTTATTCTCTGGGTTTTGATGAACCCGTGCCTATTTCAGCAGAACACGGAAAAAATACTGGAGATCTGCTGGATGAAGTTATTGCTCATCTACCGGAAAGCAGTGATGATGAACGCCAGTCTGATCTGGCAGTAAATATTGCTGTTGTCGGCAAACCCAATGTCGGCAAATCTTCTCTGGTTAATTATATTGTAGGCAAAGAGCGCGTTATTGTTAGCGATATTCCAGGTACTACCCGTGATGCTATTGATACAATGGTAGAATTTGAAGATGTAAAATATAATTTAATTGATACAGCAGGTTTAAGACGTAAATCAAGGGTTAAGGATTCGGTTGAATATTATAGTACCCTGAGATCAATCAGAGCTATAGATAGGGCTGATGGGGTATTAATGATGATAGATGCTACCGAGGGTGTAACAGAACAGGATAAAAAGATTGCCGGTTATGCCCATGATGCAGGTAAGGCAATTGTCCTGGTGATAAATAAGTGGGATTTAATTGAAAAAGATGAAAGAACGATGGAAAGGTACAAAGATGAAGTATACTATCAATTAAAGTTTCTCAGTTATGCACCTGTGACATTTATTTCAACAGTAACGGGTGAGAGGGTAGGAGAGGCTCTGAAATTAGTTGAATATGCTGTTGATCAGAATTCCCGCCGGGTCAAGACGGGAATCCTGAATGAGGTTGTACAGGAAGCAGTTCAATTGCGGCAACCACCTTCCAAAAAAGGAAAGAGGTTAAAGGTCTTTTATGTTAGTCAGGTTGGGATTAAACCTCCCACTTTAGTTTTTTTTGTTAATAATCCTGGGCTCATGCATTTCTCATATCAGAGATATTTAGAGAACTCCATTAGAAGTGCATTTGGTTTTATTGGAACTCCCATAAATATAAAATTGAAAAGTAGAAGCTAAGGAGGTTTCTATGAAGATAATAATATTTCTCTTGCTGAGTTATTTAATGGGAGCAATTCCCTCAGGTTATCTGGTAACAAACTGGTTAAAAAAAATAGATTTAAGAAAGTTTGGCAGTGGGAATGTAGGTGCAACCAATGTTACCAGAGTAATAGGTATTAAATATGGTTTATTGGTTGCAGGATTTGATATACTTAAAGGCTTTTTGCCGGTCATAATAGCCAGATATTTTCTGAGCCCTGATGTTTCAATTTGCATAATTTTTCTTATTGGGATTACTGCTATTGTCGGTCACAGCTGGTCTGTTTTCCTGAAATTTTCCGGGGGAAAAGGAGTTGCCACCACTGTCGGTGTAATTCTGGCTGTATTCCCCCAGGGGTTAATTATATTTATATTAATCTGGATTGGACTTGTGTTATTAACCCGGTATGTTTCACTGGCTTCTATTACAGCAACAGTTTCTCTACCTTTTGCTGCTTATTTTTTCCATAGGGGTCAATTCTATATTTTTTTCTGTCTGTTACTGGCCATCTTTGTAATTACAACACATAGATCAAATATTAGGAGATTACTTACAGGCAGAGAAAATAAAATGAACTGGCCTCCAGATAAAAGGAGGAATGAATTATAATGGCTAAATTTTCTATTATTGGTGGAGGTAGCTGGGGGACTGCTATTGCCCAGCTATTGGCCAGGAATAATCACCAGGTCTTAATTTATGTCCGCGGCCAAAAAGTTAGAGAATCAATCAACCAGGAGAACTTAAATAAAAGGTATTTTCCTGAATTTAAGCTTGACCAGAAGATAAAAGCTACAGATGATCTGGAAGAAACGGTGAATTTTAGTAAGGTAATAATATTATCAGTTCCAACCCCTGTAACCCGGGAGATTATGAGCTTAATAAAACCATATTTAACCAGCTCAGAGATTTTGATATCGACTGCAAAGGGGATAGAAGAGGGATCTTTTCTGCGTAATTCTGAGATTATAAAAGAATTTTGTGATAATAGTATTTTAGTAGTTTCCAGTCCAACCCATGCCGAAGAAGTAATCAGAGGTTTACCCTCTGCTGCAGTAATTGCTTCTGAAAATGAAAAACTGGCTGGAAAAGTACAGGAACAGTTTATGTCACCTGATTTTAGGTTTTATATTAATACAGATATTGTTGGTGTTGAACTGGGAGGAGCAATGAAGAATATCATGGCTGTGGCCTCGGGAATTTCTGATGGTTTAGACTATGGGGATAATTCCAGAGCAGCCTTAATTACACGGGGACTAAGGGAATTAACCCGTTTTGGTGTAAAACTTGGTGGGAGACCGTTAACATTTTCAGGACTGGCCGGGATGGGTGACCTGGTAGTTACCTGTACCAGTATGCATAGTAGAAACCGGAGATTTGGTATTAAAATTGGTGAAGGGGAAACATTTGCAGATGCTTTGCAGATGATTGGCCAGGTTGTAGAGGGTGTCAAAACGACAAAGGCTGTTTTTCAGCTTATTCATCAGGGAAATCTTAATCTGGAACTGCCAATTACAGAACAGGTATATAGGGTTTTATTCCAGGATAAAGAACCACTGGCAGCTGTAAATGATCTTATGCTGCGTGATCCCAAACAGGAAATTGTTAAACTTTTTTAAAATTAATATTGTCATATTTTAAGCTTCCCCTCATATATATATATTGATATCCAGTAATCCATATCTGGCAAATAAAATAAATGATAATATATTTTGCCAATACTGTATTATTTTTATGGCTGGTAGTATCAATACATATTTAAAAGGGGGGAAAAATGAAAATGGAAGATTTTGACATTTATAAGGATATAGCACAGAGAACAAATGGAGACATATATATAGGTGTTGTTGGACCAGTAAGGACCGGTAAATCTACATTTATCAAAAAATTTATGGATCAGATAGTCTTACCGATGATAGATGACAAATTTATTAAAGAAAGGGCTCAGGATGAATTGCCCCAGAGTTCCAGCGGCAAGATGATAATGACTACTGAACCCAAATTTGTTCCAGAAGAAGCAATTAATATCAATTTAGATGAGAGCCTATCTTTTAATGTCAGGATGATCGATTGTGTAGGATATACCGTTCCCGGAGCTGTTGGTTATGAAGATGAGGAAGGGCCAAGAATGGTATCAACACCATGGTATGATCACGAAATCCCCTTTCAGGAAGCAGCTGAAGTTGGGACCCAGAAGGTAATTAATGAACATTCTACAATTGGATTAGTTATAACTACTGATGGGAGTTTTTCTGAGATTCCCAGACATAATTTTGTTATGGCTGAAGAAAGGGTAATAAATGAATTAAAAATAATTGGAAAACCCTTTATAATTGCTCTAAATTCAAGCCATCCTGAGGATGAAGAAACACAGGAACTGGCTGAAAAATTAAATGAAAAATATAAGGTTCCGGTTATTCCGGTAGATTGTCTAAAGTTGAAGAAATCGGATATCTATAATATTATGAAAAGGGTATTATTTGAGTTTCCAATTAAAGAATTTTATATCGATCTTCCTAGCTGGGTCAATGAACTAGATGAATTACATTGGTTGAGAAAAAATTATGATAAAACAATCAGGGAAGCAGTTATAAATGTAGAGAAAGTAAGAGATATTTACAATGTTATTGATTTACTAGCAGAGGATGAAAATACACAGGAGGTCTATCTGGAGA
This sequence comes from Halanaerobiales bacterium, assembly GCA_016278435.1. Taxonomy (GTDB): domain Bacteria; phylum Bacillota; class Halanaerobiia; order Halanaerobiales; family JADQBU01; genus JADQBU01. Next base: position 2,813 of record JADQBU010000176.1, on the reverse strand, counting down.
CCATTAACCTTGGCGAAGGACTGGCAAAAATATCGATCGGTACTATTGAAAATTTATTCTATGATATCGTTGAAGAATTTAGTGGCTATTCGATAGAAGACAGAGGTGGTTTACTGGGTTTAATCAAGGAATTAAGTTTTGCTAAAAAGGAATATGATCGGGTAGCCAAAGCTCTGGATGACGTAAAAGAGACAGGTTATGGAATTGTAACTCCCAAACTGGTAGATATGAGCTTTAATGAGCCTGAAATAATAAAAAGGGGTAATCAGTTTGGTGTCAAACTGAAGGCCTCAGCACCATCAATACACATGATACGGGCTGATATTAATGCTGAAGTATCACCAGTTGTCGGTACAGAAAAGAAATCTGAAGAGATTATTACCTTCCTGCAGAAAGATTTTGATGAAAATCCAGATTCTATCTGGGAAACGGAATTTCTGGGGCGTTCTCTCCATGATATAATTCAGGAGAGTATTTCAAATAAGCTCTACCGTATGCCTGAATCAGCCCAGAACAAATTAAAGAATACTATTGAAAAAATTGTCAATGAAGGTAGTGGGGGGTTAATTTGTATAATACTTTAAAAAAATAAAAAATGTATGAGATATTAAACCTTGAGGTAAAATAACCTTAAGGTTTTTTTTTTATTTTTAAAAAGATGTATTAACCTTTATTTGACACCAGTTTAAAATATTTGCCATTCTTATTATAGTAAAATTGTTCTATTTTTAAATAATGTAAAAAAATTATCCTATAAAGCAGGAAAATATTGATATTTAGCGAATAATAATTAATGTGTTAAGACAATTATAATAAAGGGGGTGAACCTATATGACAAAAACAGATTTAATTGATGCTGTTGCAGAAAAAACTGGTTTAACTAAAAAAGATAGTGGTAAGGCTGTAAATTCAGTTCTTGATACTATTGTTGAATTTTTGAGTGATGAAGCCGGTAAACCGGAAGCTAATCGGGATAATGTTCAATTAATTGGTTTTGGTAGTTTTGAGGTTAAAGATCGCAGTTCTCGCAAAGGTCGTAATCCTCAGACCGGTGAAGAAATTACTATTCCGGCCAGGACCGTTCCTGTTTTTAGAGCAGGTAAAACCTTTAAAGAATCTGTCGATAAATAAAGAACAGTTTTTCGACTTTTCTGGTCTAATTATCTGGACATTAAAAATTACATATGTCTATCTATAGAAAGGATTCTATTAATAATCCTTTCTATTTTTTTTTTGTTCTGTTTACCAACCCCGGTACATATACTTGCACTGAGGGTGGTGAGCTAATGTTATTTGTTTTTGAGCAATCAAAAGTGATTATTCTCGGTTTCAATAATATATCGCTATATCTGGCCAACAATTTAAGCCATAATAAAGATGTGGTTATATTTTATTATCAGGAGATTGAACATACCAGACTTGATGAAGTAGATGTAATAATGGAAAGGGTAGATTCCAGTTTATTGAAAAGTTTTAAAAAATATCAGATTGACAAGGATACCATATTTATTTCTTTTACAGAAAACAATGAATTGAATTTATTTGCTGCTGGACTGGCCAAAAAACTTGGGGCCGAAAAAGCTATTGCGATGGTAACAGAGATGGATTACCCAGATATAGATTATGGAATTGATCTGGTTTTTAACCCCCATCAGATAGTAGTTGATAAAATCAATACTATTATTAAGGATACCCGTCTGGTAAATATTGAAAACCTGATACCGGGGAAGATCAATTTAACCAATATTAAAGTTAATAATAATGACTCTTTTTCCTATGTAAAACTCAAGAATATTGAAATGGATGATGGTTTAATTATTGCTGTCAAAAGAGAAGAAAAAATGATTTTGCCCGGCCCAGAAACACAATTTTTCCCAGGAGATATACTCTTTATACTCTATAAAAAGGGTATTTATAGCTGGTTAAAGGCTATTAATAAAAATAAACTCGTCAAAAAGAAGATAGCTATCTATGGAGGTGGTAAATCTGCAGAACATATTATTAACTGCTGGAAATCGATTTTTGATTCAATTATTATTATTGAACCAGATTTAAACAAATGTGACAGCCTGGCTACCCGGCTGGAAAAACCTTTAATCCTACATGGTGAAGGTACAGAACTACAGTTGCTACGTGAGGAGGGGATCGGTAAAAAGAGTATTTTTATCAGCTGTAGCGAATATGACCCCCAGAATTTACTGAGTAGTTTTTCGGCCTTAAAATTGGGATGTAATGAGGTTTTAACCCTGATCAATAACCCTGTATATCTGGATATTTCAGAGCTGTTAAATCTAAATGAGATAATATTTGTTCCAGAACTGGTATCAGATTATATTCATACCTATATCAAGACCGGGTTAAAACTGGATAAATATATACTTGGTAGTCAAATTTATACCGGACAGATCAGGATTAAATCAAGGTATAAAATAGCAGATAAAAAAGTTAAGGAAATTAATTTGCCAGAGGGAATCTTAATTGGAGTAATTATCAGGGGGAATAATATTATACTTCCGGGAGGGGAAGATGAGATTAAGCAGGAAGATAAACTGATTATTTTCTTTAAAAAAGAATTAGAATCAAGATTAAATGATATATTTTGAATACCGCCCTGTATTTTTAAATATAATTTATTAACTGGTTATAAGGCAGGCGGTAAAAATGAATTATTCTTCAATTCTTAATATACTGGGTAGTCTCCTATTTATAGTAGCTCTGGCCATGTTATTTCCGGTAATTATCGGCATTTATTATCATGAACCAGATGCTCTGGTTTTTATTTTTTGTAGTGGGATTACTTTTTTTAGTGGAAG
>JADQBU010000325.1 GCA_016278435.1 Halanaerobiales bacterium | reverse complement strand
CTGTCCATTTCCAGAAAATTGGTAGGTGAAAACCAGCTTACAACTGCCTGTACATTACTTAGGTGGCCCGGGTTCCCCATAGCATTATCTTCCATGAAATTAAGGCCAGCTGAAACCCCCATGAACAAAGAAATATAGGCACCTGCCGAACCACCCCAGACAGCAATCTTATCAGGGTTAATTTTATAAAGATGGGAATTTGCTCTAATCCAGCGAACAGCAGCTTTAATATCATATATTAAGGCTGGAAATTTAGCTTCCCAGCTTAACCTATAATTTGCAGAAACCACCACATAGCCTCTATTTAATGCTGTAAGCATGGGGAGCATTTCTTCACTTGCTTTATCTCCCCCCATAAAGGCACCTCCATGCAGGACAACGATAACAGGAAATGGGCCATCACCTTCTTCTGGCCAGTATATATCAAATTTCTGAGAAGGGGAGGAATCAGCATAACTAATGTCTAATTTCTTCCTTTTGATATGGTCTGTGTTGGCCTCAGGTATCACCTCATCAATTGCATAATGATTATTATAGATGTTTTTTTCTGATTTAAACATCCTTCTCCTCCTCTTTTTTGTGTAGTAAGTTTTTCTATCAATAGGCTAAAGGATAAACCGGCACAAAAGAGGTTTATCCTTTAGCAGTTCAATTAACTTAATCAGGGGAAATTCTAATTAAGTTTAGTTATTTTTCAGGTTAAGGAAAACAATTCTAAACGTGGTCACAAACAAAATACACTCTACAAGTTAGAATCAATTTGCAAACGCAGGAAACTTGCTAACTTTTGCTATCCAGCTAAAGAGACTATCAAGATCATAATCTCCACCATGACCCTGACCCCACGGTACAGCAAAATCAACATCAGCACCAACATTCTGCAGCTTTGTAACCAGTATAACCGGAACTGCTAAGGCTGTGTCTCTATCGGCAGCACCGTGGCGTATACGCCAGTATTTGGCAGTCATTGTTTCTTCAGCACCTATATAGTACATTGCATTCATCATCTTTACATTATCCTGGTCAGCCAGGAAACCATTTACTTCACTGTGTTCTTTACTGAACTCGGTAAAATGTTGGGTCGCAAGAGTTGCGGTACCGAACAGACTATTTTCCCAGGTTTTCATGTTTAAAGCATCAAAGGCAGGTGTAGGTTTCATTCTCGTTATATATTTGACATATTCTTCAAAATTAATCTCTGTAACAGTCCCGTTTTTCAATGTTATCCAGGACTGATCAGACAGATCCGTACCATTATCCATAGCTGTCTGTATAGAATCGATAACAAAAGATTCTACGTAATCTTTGAAATTACCACTACCATCTTTATTTACAGTCAATAAAGTACCATCAGGTTTTTTCAGTTCAAGATCATTCAGATAATCAACGAACATCTCTTTCAACTTATTGGAAGTCTGGATCTGATATTCGTTCAGTGTACCGCCACCGAGGAAAGTGTAGTCATTAACACCATTGAACATCCATTCATAGGCCATATCTGAGTTATCCAGATTAGTAATAGGACAATAACTGGAGACAGCAAAAATTTCGTCTCCGGCTGGGGCTGCGCCAACTTCCTCTAAATAAGGCTCATAATCCTTATTGTTTCCACTTGCACCAAGCAGAGCAGAAAGGGCTCCACCAGCACTGGTACCATTAGAAATAATTTTGGTAGCATCCCCGGGCATAATCTCATCATTAAAGTGTAGATAACGAACAGCAGCTTTTAAGTCAACAATAGCTGCAGGTGCTTTACCAATGAATGTACCATCGTTATTTGTGGATGTTCGACCACGTGCACCAGGTGAAGCTACAACATAGCCTTTAAACAGCGCTACTGCTGAAGCATTTGGACCAAGGTCAGCTTCTTCATCTCCGTGAGATTCTTTTTTCCCGGGAACTATTGGTTCAGCAGGCATATATCCACCAATACCATTTGGCAAGAAAATAGGGACCATCTCAACAGGAAAACTATCTTTTTCATAATACTTTAAAGGCACATAAAAGTTCAAACTTTGATTTTTTTCACTTACCGGATTCTTAACATAAACGATATTTTCATAGGCACGGAATTTAACAGTCTGCCCATCAACAACTACACTTTTTATTGTGTAGTTATCCGGATCAAAGATCAGACTCGCATCAGCAACAATTCCTACACTACCTATTGAAAACACTAAAAGAGACACTAAAACTACAACAAAAATAGTTCTTAAATAACTTTTCCGCACAATTTTCACTCCCTTTGTTGTAAAAAGCCAGGCTAATCTTAAATAAATCACACAGTAGTAATCTCTTTTGAATTGTCATTTTTAAGTATTTTATTATCTTTGCCTTTTTTTGTCTTCTGATAGGTATCAAAGCCTACTGCGCCTAATAGTACAAGTCCTTTCGCAATATACTGTGGATATACACCCAGACCAACTATCTGCATCCCATTGGAAAGCACTCCCAGTATGAGAACCCCGGTTATCACCCCCCATACTTTACCACTTCCGCCTTTAAAGCTGACACCTCCCAGTACAGCAGCTGTTATGCAGGTAAATTCTGTACCTACACCGGTCGCCGATGTGGCTGAACCAGCCCTTGATACAAGTATAATAGCAGCCGTAGCCACAAAAAGACCACTTAAAGAGAAGATTAGAAGTTTCATTTTCTTTACATTAACACCTGAAAGACGGGCTGCCTCTTCATTTCCCCCAATGGCATAAACATATCTGCCAAAATATGTTTTATTGAGGATAAATGAAGCCACCAGAGCAAAAATGATCATAAGTATAACAGAAAAAGGAATTCCCAGTATATAACCCTGACCGATAAATTTAAACTCTGAAGCAAGTCCATAGATAGGATTGGAATTGGTTATTATATAGGAAATACCCTGAAATATAGTCATCGTTCCCAGAGTAATAATAAGGGAATGAACCTTCAGGGTGATTGAAGCCAGGCCATTAAAAAGTCCCAGACAGATACCGGTTATAATTCCCAGCATTATTGCTACCGGGATAGATAGATTAAACCAGACCATCGACATTGCAGTTATTACTCCCACTAATGAAATCTGATAACCTATAGAAAGGTCCATACCCCCACTTATCATCACAAAAGATAATCCCAGTGCTGCAATTATTACATAAGACTGCTGGATAAATATATTAACTAAGTTCCTCCAGGAAAAAAAATAAGGTGAAATCAAAGAAAATAAAATAATTATCCCGACCAGGACAAGAATTATTGCATACTTTTTTAAAACATCTAGTGCTAATGATTTAATATACATAAGTGTCCTCCCTTTAATTACCTGATGCTAATTCAAGTATATAATCTTGAGAAAAATCTTCTTTTTGAACCTCGCCGGCTATTCTTCCTTTTGTTAAGACCAGAATTCTATCTGACATTCCCAGTATTTCTTCCATATCAGAAGATATCATTATAATTGCAATTCCCTGCTTTGAAAGTTCACACATTAGTTCATATATTTCCTGTTTTGTACCCACATCAATACCTCTTGTAGGCTCATCAAATATTATAATTTCAGAATTTACTGCCAGAGTTTTGGCTAAAACAACTTTTTGCTGATTACCACCACTTAGATTCTTGACAATTTGATAAAGTGATGGGGTCTTGATATTCAATAATTCTTTATACTTTTCAGCTGTCTGCTCTTCCTTTTTTTGATTAACTATCAGGTAATGAGATATATTTTTTAAATTAGCAAAAGAGATATTCCACCTTACATTCTTCTCAAGAAAGCAACCCTGTTTTTTCCTGTCCTCTGGAATATAACCAATGCCCAGTTTAATGGCATCTTCAGGTTTATTAATCATAACCTGTTTCCCATTGATAAATATCTGGCCACTTTCTTTCTCCTCTGCCCCGAAAATTACCCGGGCAGCTTCTGTCCTACCAGCTCCAACAAGTCCAGATAATCCCAGAATTTCACCTTTCTTAACTGCAAAAGAAATATCTTTAACCCCATTGCCATAAAGATTTTTTACCTCCAGCATTACCTCCTGTGAGCTAGTATCTCTTTCCGGATAGGTTTCCTTCAATTCTCTACCTACCATCAAATTTATTAATTCTTTTCTGGATGTATTACTTGTATTTTTAGTATCAATATAATTACCATCCCGCATTACAGTTACTCTATCAGCAATCTCAAAAATTTCGTCAATAATATGAGAAATATATATAATAGTTACACCTTTTTCTTTTAACTTATATATTATTTCAAACAAACATTTTACTTCAGAAACTGAAAGTGATGCACTGGGTTCATCCATAATTAATATATTTGCATCTCTGGAAACTGCTTTTGCTATTTCAACAATCTGTTGCTGGGCTGTTGACAATTCACTGACAAGGGCAGTGGGATTAATGTCAATATTAAACTGCTTAAATATATCTGCTGCCTTTTTTTTCATGATTTCATAATTAACAAGTCTTCCGTATTTTTCCCCCAGACAGATATTCTCAGCTGCTGTCAGAGAATCGATAAGGTTAAATTCCTGGTAAATAACCTCGACCCCTTCGTCTTTAGCCAGAGAAGGATTAAGTTGATTATATTCATTTCTACTCCGGGTAAAATATATTGTCCCATCATCAGGAGCAATTGCACCTGAAATTACTTTAATGAGGGTCGACTTACCAGCACCATTTTCCCCCAGAAGTGCGTGTATTTCACCTTCCCTGATATCCAGAGAAAAATTTTTAAGAGCAGTAACACCGGGATATTGTTTTGTAATGTTTTGTAGTGATAAAATGGTTTGCAAGATGCTCTCACCTGTCCTCTAGATTAAGGAAGGGAAAAAATTCCCTCCCTCAATGTAATATTTTAATTAAAATTCATATTTATCAGCATTACCCGGAGTGATTTTAGTCAGCTTATCAGGATTTTTCTTATCATAAGGCTCTCCGTTAATCATTTTAGTGGCCAGTTTATATGTATCATAAGCAAGATCGGCTCCACCAATCTTGACAACACCCCTCAATACACTATCATTAGTAGCAGAATCCTTTACTGCCTGTAGACTTTGCGGATCTAAATCCGAGCAAAACACACCAAATTTAGACTTATCATCTATAGGAGAACCCGGTCTCATAACTACAGCATTTGCACCTAATCCACAGCCACTGTTATATCCCAGTATTACCCGAATATCAGTATTTGTAAGTAACATATTTTCTGTTGCTGCCTGGGCATCTGCATTTTTCTTGATACCACCGATAACCTTGACAATTTCTACAGCCGGACTCATATTAGTAATTTCATGCATACCATCACTCCGGTTACTGGCTTCAGGAGTGTCCCGGGATTCCAGTATACCCACTTTTATACTACCGGGTTCTGCATCAGGATATGTTTCATTTATCCAATCAACCGCCATCTCAGCAATCATTTTACCATCTTCAAATTGATCAATATACATAATTGAATCATAGGCCCCTGTATCACTGCCCGCTACTAGCACTTTACTACCAGCTTCCTGGGCCCTTTGAATAACATCCGACACACTTGTTGGGTCAACAGCCATCACAATTATTAAATCTGCCCCCATTGAAGCAAAATTTTCTATCTGACTTACCTGGGTTGAGGCACTACCAGCAGCATCAGCTATCTGAACTTCTACTCCATCATCGGCAAAATATTTCTTAACCCTGTTGGTCAAGTCTGCCAGAAAAGGTTCGGTTGTATCAGGAACACAATACCCGATAAGTTTTCCCTCTTTAGCACTGGTTGAAATTGCAGCAAATCCACTGAACAATAAAATAAGTACTAACAATAGTGATATCTTTTTCACTTACCTTCCTCCTCCTTTAATTTGACGCTATATGGTAATGATGTCTAATATATCACTAGTATATCAATCATCTTACTATTAAACAATGGAGTAAATTTAGAATAGGTGGTTCATTTTTGTATATTTCTCTTTTTTGTGAAAAATAATTAAATTTTTTCTTTAGTGAAAATTTCAGATCGCATAATACAAAAAAGGATAAGCCTGCTTACAGCTTATCCTTTAATTTTAACTTGTAGAGTTCTTGCTTCCAGATATGTAATTAACCCATTAATTTACCGTAAATTTATCTATCATCTTGTCCATATCCTTAGATAAAGTTTTTAACTTATCAACGGCATCTTTCATCTCATTCATCAAGCTGGCCTGTTCTTCAGCTGAAGCTGTAACTTCTTCACTACTGGCAGATATCTCCCGGGCAATGGAAGCACTTGATTCAACTTTTTCAAAAACATCTTCAGCATCAGTCACTATTTTTTCTGACATCTGATCAGCTTTAATGGCGTCATTATGTGTAACATCTGTGAGTTCCTGAATATCTTCAAATACCTGGCCAGTTTGATCTACTAGATTTTTACCTTCTTTTACAGCCTCTCTTTCATCTAACATAGAATCAACTGCTTCTTTTGTTTTGTTCTGAATTGAATCAATTAATTCAGCTATTTTTTCTACAGAAGATATTGAATCCTCGGCCAGGTCTCTTATCTCATCTGCAACAACTGAAAATCCCCGTCCGTATTCACCAGCACGGGCCGCTTCAATCGCCGCATTTAAAGCAAGTAAATTTGTCTGTTTGGCAATATTATTTATTATTTCAACTATTTCCCCGATCTCTCTGGAAGTATTATCGAGGCTCTCCATAATCTTTGACATGGTTTCAACTTTATTATTGATACTATCCATCTGAGAAATTAACTGCTGCATCCATTTATTTCCTTCTTCAACTGATTGCAGAGATTGTTTGGCATTCTGGGCTGTTCCCTGACTGTTAGATTTCATAGTTTTTATACCTTCAACCATCTTTTCCACTGTTTCCACAATTTGCGTAAAATTACTGGCCTGTTTTTCCGCTCCTGCCGCAACCTGTTCAATAGCTTTTGAAACCTGTTCTGCAGAATCACGGGCGTCAAAAAGTTCTTCACTTACTTTATCTGCAGAGACATTTACCTCGTCTGACTTTGTGCTGATATCTCTAACTATACTTCTCAAATCCTCAACCATATTATTTACTGAATCAGACAGATTACCCAGTTCATCTTTTCTATCAACATTAACTTTTGTAGTTAAATTTCCCCTGCTGATTTGATTGGTTTTATCATTAATTTCCTTGATACTAGATCCTATTCTATTACTGAAAAAGTAAACTACTCCTGCTGCAATTAAAATTATAATGAATCCAAATATTATCATTCTATTTTTTAACATGCTGGCCGTTGTAAGAAAATCATCCTTTGAATTAGAAATTATTAACTTCCAACCTTCTGGTCCAATATTACTTACAGAAGCCAGATATTCTACTTTATCTTTATTAAAACTGGTTACAGCAATCCCGGTTTCATCATTAAATTCTATGTTTTTAATTTTTTCTGTATCGGTAGTATAAAAATTATCTGCAAGTATTTCTTCTTGATTACTGGAATAAATAACCTGTCCAATATCTGAAACAATTAAAAAATTATATTTATCTGTAGTCTTTATATTATTGACATTTTCTATCATTGAGGGTAAAGATATAATACCAGCGACATATCCCTTTATCTGACCATCAAGCTGCTTAACAGGTCTGGCAACAATGAAGGCTTTTTCCTTATTTACAGGAGAAGTCCCTATTCCCATAAATCCTTTACCGTTTTCTATAGTTGTTTTATGATAGTTATAATTAACAGTATTTAATTGCTCTATCTCTTTATTAGTATAGCCTTTCAGGTAATTTGTTGTGAAAACCTGACCATTTGGTTTAACAATCATTAAATAATCAAATTGGTCCATTTCATTAATCTGGGAATTTAATGACGCCTGTACCATTGATTTCATCGTATCAGAAAATTCTAAACTCGTTATGTTTGGGTCCTGAGATAAATTTTCAATATCTGTGCTGGTCTTTTGTAAATATTGATTGACCCTTTCACTGTTAAGACTCATTACATCACTTAATTCTATTTCAGCATTCTTGAGAATAAAATTGTGAATCGTGTAATAAGAATAAATACCAATACTGCAGACTGAGAGAATAGCAAGTATAACCATGATCAAAATTAATCTTAACCTGATGCTAACTCCATTTGAATTCATGAAAACCCCCCACTTTTTTCTTGTTATCACCTGATTGTTTTATTTAACTGATATATCACCCTGCTTTTATTATATTTAACTATAATGCTATTGTCAACAAATTTTTCCTTTTTCTGCAATATGGTTCCTATTCATTCCTGTAAATTGGCATCTGTTTTTGAACTCACTGGCATATTGTCTCTGAATTTTTCTAATAACATTCAAAAACCGGCATTAATTACCTGCCGGTCTCTAATATCCAAGCATTGTATTATCTATTTTGCAAAGTCTCTCTTAATTTGCTCCATAATTAAATCTGTGGCAATTCTGGTATTTTTTTTAAGTTCCTCCAAGTCCCCGGGAGTTGCATTATCCACATGAACCCCGGCCACCGCAGCTACCGGTTGTCCAGTCAATTCTATCAGCATTTCAGCTAAAGGTTGGGCAATAAGGTGGTCTTTATGCTCGGGAAGTGGGTTAATAGTAGGTGTCTGTCCTGGGCTGTAGAGAAGGACTGCACCTACATGCGGTTTCTCTCCTCCCAGCATGTGAAAGATTAATCCATTATCAGTTGAAAAAACATTAACTTCAATCCTGTATTTACCATCTCCAACTACTGCTGTTGCATACATCTTAAATTCACCTTCTCATTAAATTATTTATTCTTTTTCTAAAGGTGGAATAGGAACCGGATAAGGTAATAATTTCTTCTTCTGTAGAACGCCAGCTATAGCTGCAGATATACAGCTATACATGTTACCCCTAAACTAAAGGTGGCAAGACTATAATCATCAGGAAGTTTATAATCCAATGCATTACTATACATGCTGTTAAGTTCCTTTTTTTTATATAAAAACCAATTAAGAAAATACTAAAAATAATCTGGGGAATAGCACCTGATAGGCCCCAACCAGGATAATGAATAGCCAGGAAAATGAATCCTGAAATAAGTCCCCCTAATGTAATGCTACCTGATAAATCTTTTATTCTTTCAATAGAGTAGCCCCTATATAATATTTCTTCTGTAATTGCAGCAGTAGTTATTGTTAATAACTTTACAATGAGGGGCAATTCTGAAACTCTTGATAGTTCACTTGGTTCTTTTAACCCTAAAACATTATAAAATAAACCTAATGTTAATACACCTAATATAACCGCAACAATTCCAAATAGTATCGCTTGGAATCCTGTTTTAATACTTAATTTCTTTATTCCAATTGAAGAAAGATTGCGATTTTCCCAAAATAAAACAATGAGTATAATAACTCCAGCTAATATCCATTTCCTTAAATCACTAAACATAAGCTTACCCAAATATGAATTTGTAAAAAGATTTAATCCCTTCACTAACCAACCAAAAAAGGTTATACCAAATAACGAAAGTAATAAACCCACTAATGTCGACATTTTTTTGTTATGAATTAATTTATTCATAAAGTGCCTCCCCGTAAATTTTAATTACTTTTTTAAGTAGGCAATTTCATAAAAATAAGCCTTGATATAACAACAATTTTGAGGGCATAAAAAGGCTTCACCTCTCATTATCTTATATTTAATAATAGCAACCAAAAAATCCAAAAGAAGGTGAAACTACTATTAATATTCGATAACAAACGTTAATGTCCTTTGAAGATTTAAGAAAATGCAGACACAATCTGAGTTAAGATTCAATTCCTATTTGTTCATCATATTCGTGTTTCAATCTTTGTTCTCCATGGATGTATCTTTTTATTTATTTCGCCTCCATTTTGTGTGTTTAAATATTGTGACTTTTTGTATTTTTTTTTTACTCCCTTTACTTCAAAAAAAGACGTTATTATTATGACTTTTACATAGTTTAAAGGTGTAGAAAATTTGACTTTTCCAGGCTGAATTAATTTGCCGTTTCAACCCTCAGTCCCCAGTAAAGGGGACTGCTATCATGTTACAACAACTACTCCGATAATTAGAAGACTGTTTCAACCCTCAGTCCCCTGCAAAGGGGACTGCTATTTCAGTCTTTCAGCCTTGTCAGCTTCTACAATTTGTTTCAACCCTCAGTCCCCTGCAAAGGGGACTGCTATCTGTATTTGTTGCTGAATAGGGATTGTTGCATTAGTTTCAACCCTCAGTCCCCTGCAAAGGGGACTGCTATCCAGTCTTTTCTTAACTTCTTTCTTGGATTCTGCCTGTTTCAACCCTCAGTCCCCTGCAAAGGGGACTGCTATTTTATAGATGGTTTTTTAAAAGAGATAATTTGCCAGTTTCAACCCTCAGTCCCCTGCAAAGGGGACTGCTATGATGTCGAAGGATTTAAAAAAGCATATGTAGTTATGTTTCAACCCTCAGTCCCCTGCAAAGGGGACTGCTATGCCAGTACTCTGAAGATAGGAACTGCTGATATTGAGTTTCAACCCTCAGTCCCCTGCAAAGGGGACTGCTATAAAATGTTACGGTTCGTCTTTCGCGACTACCCGATGTTTCAACCCTCAGTCCCCTGCAAAGGGGACTGCTATGGGAAAATGACTGGGGTAATATCCGATCAACTATTGTTTCAACCCTCAGTCCCCTGCAAAGGGGACTGCTATCTAAAGGTTTAGTGGGTTTCTTAAAAGATATGAAAGTTTCAACCCTCAGTCCCCTGCAAAGGGGACTGCTATTAGTGGGTACTGATACAACAGTTGTTGGTGATGAAGTTTCAACCCTCAGTCCCCTGCAAAGGGGACTGCTATGGAAGATAGTCAATTTCACAAAGCAGGTTGCCCAAAAGTTTCAACCCTCAGTCCCCTGCAAAGGGGACTGCTATTCTTGCTCCGCAGAATCCACTTCGGCCACACTTCGGTTTCAACCCTCAGTCCCCTGCAAAGGGGACTGCTATATGTGATGGATGGGTATAAATCATAATGAATATTGTTTCAACCCTCAGTCCCCTGCAAAGGGGACTGCTATTATAGGATTGACATGACAATGCAGAGATTTGACGAGTTTCAACCCTCAGTCCCCTGCAAAGGGGACTGCTATTTTTACTTTTTCTACATCATCTAACCCTACAAATGTTTCAACCCTCAGTCCCCTGCAAAGGGGACTGCTATTAGAAAATGCAAATCCTGCTGATTTAGATATTATGGTTTCAACCCTCAGTCCCCTGCAAAGGGGACTGCTATTTTTTATTATATGGTATAGCGGTTATGTTGGAGGGTTTCAACCCTCAGTCCCCTGCAAAGGGGACTGCTATCAAGATTCTATCAAACATAAGGCCGCTTTATTAGGTTTCAACCCTCAGTCCCCTGCAAAGGGGACTGCTATATTGATATTCAGGGTAGTGGAACACTGACATATAGTTTCAACCCTCAGTCCCCTGCAAAGGGGACTGCTATATTGATATTCAGGGTAGT
>JADQBU010000254.1 GCA_016278435.1 Halanaerobiales bacterium | reverse complement strand
AAAATTCCAAATCCAAGTATAATCTGCCCGATTAAATTTGTCCTCTCCTTTTTAAAAAAGAGGTACAGTATTGCTCCAATTGCTATAGCGTGAAATGAATAGTGACTTAGCTTAAAGGCAATCAACTGAGCAGTAACAGTTGTACCAATATTTGCACCCATGATTACACCAATTGACTGGGCCAGGGTCATCAGACCGGCATTAACAAAACCAACCACCATAACTGTTGTAGCACTACTACTCTGAATAATGGAAGTAACACCGGTTCCAACCAGCACTCCCATTAAAGGATTGGAAGTCAATTTTTCCAGAATTCTCCGCAGTCTTTTTCCTGCAACTTTCTGCAGGCCCTCACTCATCTGCTTCATACCATAAATGAATAATCCCAGCCCACCCAGTAAACCAAACAGCATTGATATTGACAAGGAAAACTCCCCTTTCCGGGTCATAATCTAGTTTATTTGCTATCATTCATTCAAATTAACATAAAGTATTTGATTTGCTTTGTATATTCTATTTCATAAATATTATTTCGACAAAAATAACATTAATCCTCCTTGAAAATTATTTAATATCAAGCTTTTCCCATATTTTCGGATCCTCCAGTCCCAACCTCCAGAAAACAGCTCCGGCCAGTTGGAACTCTTCTATCAGATCGATTTTTTTCTGGATACTATTCTTATTCTCAAACCAGACCTCATGTTTGCCATTTTTATCTTCATATTTAAGATATGGGGACTGACTTTCCTGGTCCCACTCCATTATTATATCATATCTATTTTTGATTCCCAGGACCTGAGAATGAGATAAGCCGCGGGCTTTTGCCCCACTATTAATTACCCAGTCATAACCATAAAAGGGAATTCCCAGATATATTTTTGCTGGAGAAATTTTTAAAATAACATAATCAATGACATCCTGGACCCAGAAGATGGGAGCTATGGCACCAGACGGCCCCCCGGGCCAGTGAAAATCATAGGCCATAATCATTATCTTATCGGCAAATTTACCAAGCTGTTCGTAATCATAAGCACCTGACCAGGTAGAATTGTTGTTATCAGCAGTTTTTGCTGGTAAAGAGAGACTTACTCTGTAACCTTCTCTATGCAAATAAAATGCTAACCTCTCAATAAAATTATTATATTTATTTCTATTCTCTCTTTTTATACCCTCTAGATCTATATTAATTTCTTCGTATCCAGTTTTCTGTAAATAAGAAACTATTAAATTAATTACATCTTCCCAGATCTGAGAATCTTCAACCAGCAGATTTCCTATACTGGATTTTAACCCTCTATTCTGCAGCATAGGTATAACATTATTTTCAGAAAACAAACTACTTAATAAATCCATTTCATCCTGACTGTGATTTTCAATTAATTTCCCTGATTCCTCTATTTCTAACCAGGTAGGAATAACTTCATCCAGATATTTATAATTTTTATTCAGACTTTCCCGGCAGGAAGTATTCCCACTCAAAAAATATCCAATCAGTTTTGTCATACAGCAGTCCCCCTATAATTCAATATCCAGTTCATCCATCACATATTCGATCCAATTACAAACGGTTGCTTTATCCGAACCCGCAAATAGTAAGCCTACCGCATTATTATTTTCATCAACAACCAGGGAACCACTGTCACCAGGCTTTGAAATAGGGTCAACTATGAACTGATCATGAAAGATAGCAGACTCATTTTCAGTCATTTTTACTTCAATTGTTGAGTTAATGACCTTTACTTTACCTCTGGTAATACCACTGGTTCTGCCGCTTTTTTTGACTTTCATACCGACTTCCGGTTCTTTCGTTCCTTTAATTTCTCCAATTTCAACTATTTTGGTACCGATAACCTTATTATTAATAGGACTGGCTACTGCACAATCGACCAGATTCCCTTCTCCATTTTTAAAGAATTTTAGTTCATAATCAGGTTTAATTAAATGTAGAGTAAAATTGGCCAGTTTCTCTAACGTATTAGCTATAGGGCAGGTAGGCCTGTTTCCATATCCTCTTTCAATTGGAATAAATCGTTCCAGATGACCTATTACATCTTTTGGTTTACTTCCACCATCATAGGTGCCTGGCTGAAGGATGGCATCACCTATACTTGACCTGTTATCACGTCCGTTTGTTATATTGGCCAGAACATGATTATTAGATAAAATTAAAGGCTTACCCGTATTTTTATCCCTGACAATCGCCCCCAGGGTTCCAGCAGTAATTTTATAATGACCAATACTGACTCCCGGTAAAGCAGGTCTCATCCTGCTGGTACGCAGATTATTATTTAGAAACTGTATTTCTCCAATTTCTATGACATCAGTCCTGTAATCTTCCATAGTCTGTGGTATTAAATCCCTGCTTCTCAGTTTCTCAGAAGGTAGTTTGCGGTCAACTAAAACAACAATAGCATCTTCACCAGTCTTGTTTCCTCCCTTCTCTCTGATACCATAACCCACCCCAACTACATTTTCCAGTTTAAGTAGGTCTTGATGGTATCTATAGATTAACTTCTTTGCTTTATTTCCCATTAAAATCCCTCCTTGAAAATCGTTATGTTATCTTATTCGGAAGGAATTAATTTAGTGAGAAAAATAAAAAAACCAATAAGCTGTTAACTTATTGGCCTCAATCCAGATTATTAAATTTTAATTAACCCTAAGAAACTATCCCAATTTTCTTACTGTGGTCCTCTTTTAATTTTAATTCAACACTATCTGTTAAAAGGTCAGCATAACTATAAGAAAGGCGTCTGATCTGGTTATGGTCATCTATCTTTACAACAAAAACATTAGGGTGGGTTTTTTCCAGAACCCCTTCTTTCTTCATTACCTTTCTGCGTCCCCTGTTTGCCTTAACCATAACTTCTTCACCAACAAAAGAATTTACATCTTTTCTGATCTCACTTAAAACATTTTTAGGCATGCAATTCCACCTTTCTCTCTATAATAAAAAAGATTAGAATACATTTACAATAATACAATTATACCAAAAAATAAAATAATAGTCAAATTGTTTAGTATATCAAACAACCACAAACCTGTCAAGAAAATATCTCTTTTTTTCAGTAATTTTTAGTTATTTTTTCAATAATATCAAGGGTAACACAACCGTAACTGCCCCCGGGTTTCAACACCACCAATTCCTCCCTCACCAGAGATAGTGCCGCCGACAAGCTCTTTAACTCTGACCACATCGGCGATAGGAGTATAAGCAATTTTTTCCACAACCAGTACAGGATCAAGAAAATGAATTAACTCATCTCCCGGAGAACTGGCAAAATTACTCCCTGCTTCAATTAATTCATTATAACTTGATTGACAGGCTCCAGCAAAAATTACCAGACTGTCAAGATTTTTTTCATAAGAACGAGCAATTTTTACTGCCTGCACGAAATATTCTGAAGTACGATAATCCTTACCCCCGTGTTTTCCGTCATGACCAGTTATGACCAGAATATCTGGCTTATGAGCCTTTAGATAGTAATAAATTTTTTCTCTAAATTCTTTTTCAGGCAGATAATAGCCCTGGGCATCAATCTGAAGATTTTTATAGTTTTGCATAGATAATTCCAAATAATCTTTATCTCCATCCAGATGCAGAACCCTTCCAGGTCTTTCCCGGTAAAAATTCCCCGAGTCTTTACTTCTGACATGGTTTTGATATAAAATCAGATTCCTCTTCATTCGCATTAAATAATTATATGCTTCCTGCTGTAGTGACTTTCTTACTGTATTTTTTTTCTCATCATTAACTTTAATCAGGTCAGAAAGAGGGGCATCTGCCATTAATCTTAATTTACAGCTCCGTAAGATTGCATTATCACCATTAATATCTTCAATCTTAAAAATTACATCAGAATCATAAGAACTGCGCGTTACAATGTCACCAAGCTTAAAACTCATGCTGGCCCCCCCTCATATAAATTATTCCCTGTTATATGCTATGATATAAAGGGGGTAAACGTTCTATTTAGTGTATTTGTCAGCAACTGTTGAGGCTGCATAGGAGTCAGGTTTGATCAGGGCTTCATAACCGCTGCCCACAACCATCCCCACAACCTCTTTTATAATAGCACTACTGGGACCTTTTTTACCTACATCTACATGGATCTCAACCTCAAGGTTATCTGAAAGTTCTTCTTCCTCGGCCAGATAACCGGTTAACTTACTAGCTACTTCCAGACTCCTGGAAACCTCGTAAAATATCCTCTGTTTCATCCCCGTATGCAGGCTTGATTTTTCTTTATGGTAAAAATATCTTCCGCCCCTGCCCAGCCGGTAAATCACAATCGCTGTTACAAAGACTACTTGATCGAATCCCGGATGTGAATCAGTACCAACAATTAATTTATATTGACCATCAGGTTCATCCTGCATAAAATCCATCAGGGTTGAATAAGTTTCTTTTAAGTTTAATAAACCATCTGTTGGACTAATAAACTTCATTTTTACACCAGCTTTACTATGAATTTTATTTAATTATTTTATTAAGTTGTTGCTAAGTTCGACTATACTGGCAATCGACAATTTTTCTCCCCGGATTCTGCTATCAATTCCGGACTGCTCCAGAGCCTCCAGTACATCATCTTTATTAAAATTAACAGTCGAGGCCTTGATTAAAGAATTTTTTATAGTTTTCCTCCTCTGTTGAAATATAGCCTTGACCACCCTGAAAAATAGTTTCCTATCCTTAGCCTTATAGGGCGGCTCAGTGTAGGGTATTAAGGTAATAATGCTGGAATATACATCTGGTTGGGGAATGAAAACAGTGGGAGGAACTTCATGAATAATCCTGACCTGACAGTAAAATTGCACTGCTATACTTAAGGCCCCAAAGGCTTTTGTCCCCGGGGAAGCAGCCATTCTTTCAGCAACTTCCTTCTGCACCATAAATACCATTCTGGCAGGCTTTACATCAGATTCAAGCAGACCCATTATTACAGGGGTGGTAATATAATAGGGGAGGTTAGATATTACCTTGAAAGTACTATCTTTTATGCCTCTCTCTGCAATAAATTCATTCCAGTTTATGTCCAGAACATCACTCTGAACCAGTTCGAGATTTTGCGAAGAAGTAAAAATCTCTTTTAAGATACTAACCAGCCTCTTATCTTTCTCCACCGCTATTAGTTTGCCCAGACCGGGTTCCCTTAAGATAAACTGGGTTAAAGAACCCAATCCAGGCCCGATCTCAATGACAGTATCATTATCTGTAAGTACTGCAGCCTCTATTATTTTATTCAATATATTCTGGTCAATTAATAGATTCTGCCCCAGTCTATCATTTAATTTTAAATTATATTTTGCAAGAATTTCCTTTGTATTTGAGGGGTTTGCTATAGTTTTATTTCCCATTTTCAAGCTCCTTAAAAACTTATTGTATTTATTTTAACATATTTAATAAGCAGACGCAAAATAATGCATATCAGTGCTTAATAAATCATATTTAACCGGTTCCAATAATATAAATTAATTAACAATATATCTAAAACAACATATATTGTTAAGACTGAGTGAAAACAGGAGGGTTAAAATGAATAACACTCAACTGCTCGACTTACTTAATAATATTTTACAGAGTAAAAGTGAAAACATGGAAAATGATGAGGTGTTTTTCCTGGTTAGCCTGATGGCTTTAATGCAGATAATAAATCTCTTTAGCATGAAAAAACAACAGAGTGTTCCTGATATTTCCAGCTTACTAGGGCAATTACAGGGAGATGGTGGTAGTGACGGAAACTCCAATGCAAATATCCAAAAACTTTTACCAGTACTTATGAATTTAATGGGAAACAATAACTTAAACAATTTAATGAAGATGTTCAATCCTGGTAATACCGGGGGCGGTCGGGATAATATGCAACAAAACCAAGAAGAAGACAGAGACAATGAGGCAAATAATGAAGAAGAGGAAAAGCCCAATAAACAGGAACAAAATCCCAGGTACTTTCAAAAAAAAAACTAGACTGGAGTAACTTAAAGATTTAAAAAAGCAGAAGATTATCTTCTGCTTTTTAATATTTTACAGGACTAAACAACATACTAATTACTGCAGCACAACTCCCCGTTTGAAATTATTATAAAAAAGGAGCCAGTTAATGGAAAAAAACAAAAATAATACTTTAATGATAATTGCTTTTAGTTTTGTACCTTTTCTGATGGTCCTGGGAAATTCTATGTTGATTCCGGAGTTTCCGCAGATTAAATCAGCCCTTGATATAAGCCAGTTTAAAGTTGGGCTATTTATTACAGTTTTTTCTGTTTCAGCCGGTCTGGCCATCCCTATACTGGGTTATTTAAGCGACCAGTTCGGAAGAATTATTGTTATCGTTCCTTCAATATTAATGTATGGAGCCGGGGGATTTGTCTGTGGTCTGGCTGCACTTTTAATGGACAGCCCCCTTAAAGTTATCCTGGTAGGAAGGGTAATCCAGGGAATTGGAGCTGCAGGTACAGCTCCCATAGTAATGGCCTTAATCGGTGACATATTCCAGTCGGAAAAAAGGAGTGAAGTACTGGGAATTATCGAATCTGCCAATGGTATCGGCAAGGTAAGTAGTCCGGTGCTTGGTGCAGCTATCGGTCTAATAAGCTGGATCGCCCTGTTTTTTTTCTATGCAATCCTGGCCATTCCCATTGCAGCCGGCGTTTATTTTCTGGGCAAGGAAGGTGAGGTTAAAAAAGGTAAAGGCTTTAAGAAGTATCTACAGAACATCAAGAAAATCTTCAGAGAAAAAGGGGCATCCCTGATTATGACAATTATAAGCGGTATGATAGTCCTTTTTATTCTCTTTGGACTACTCGCCTTTTTCTCGGATATCCTTGAAATCAAGTATGAAATAAAGGGATTTATTAAGGGTCTGGTTATTGCCATACCGATTCTTTTTATGTCTATTACCTCTTTTTCTACCGGTGTTTTTTTGAAAAAGAAAAATAAATATTTTAAACTTGCAATCATTACCGGCTTAATCCTGGTATCACTGGCTTTAATCGGCCTTAATTTTTTTAAAATATTATATATCTATGTGGCAATATTTGCTGTGCTCGGTATAGGTACCGGGCTTGTCCTGCCTGCAGTAAACACCCTGGTAACCAGTTCTGCTAAAACCGAAGAAAGGGGAATTATAACTTCATTATACGGAAGTGCCCGTTTTCTGGGAGTAGCTATAGGTCCCCCGGCATTTTCTTCCCTGGAGAGTTTCAGTCAAAATCTTATGTATCTGGGAGGTGGGGGAATTACCATTCTGGGATTAATTATTGCTATATTTCTAATCAAAGAAAAGGGTATGACACCAGATGCAAATAATTAAAGATGGATTACTAAAAATTTAACTATTTTAATCATCAGTGCTGAAAGAGCTGCTGCCATAAGTGGTCCTACCGGAATACCCTCAAAAAGGGTTATTCCAATTATAGAGCCAATAATCATGCTTGTAATCAAATGCGGATTACTATCCAGTAAATTTAATCCCATCCCATTAATCTGGGTGGCCAGCAGCCCCGCCATAATTGCAATTAATCCTTCCGGGGTAATCAGTGACATTTTAAATCTGGCCCAGTCAACAGGGTCAGCTACCAGAGAAGAAAATATTGATAGTAACAAAAAAATCAACCCGATCTCAATCCCTCTGGCCCGCAGAAAGGTGAAAACAGGCTCCATATCCAGTTCTAGACAGATGAAGACAGTGAAACTGGCCAGGATAATAACCCGGGAACGTGCAATAAAGCCCAGGAATAATAATAGCAGTAAAAATAAAGAAGTCTTCATCTTTTTTCCCCTCCGAGCATCAGCTACTGCTATATTATTATGCTTTAATCATTTAATCTAGAATGAAATTCCCCCTGTTTATTTAAATATTCTTCACTTTTTCTTCCATATTAGCAACTGCCGTTTTCAGGGTATCACCCCGGAGACCCCTCCTTAAACATTCCAGGGCAATAACTTCCTCGGGGTGAATATTCCCCAGATTAACCTGTGGTCCGAGCTCATTTATTAATCTAACCTGCTGTTTTTTCAAGGGTGCTTCCCATAATATTAAATCTTCATTTCCTTCCAGTATATTTATTATACCTGCAAACATCTCATCATCGATAGAGCCATCCTCTTTATAGATTGAAATCCCGCGGCCGGACTCCCGGGCCTCGATCAATATTTTATAGACATCTGCTGTCCTGTCTTCATTGATCTGGTTTATCATTTCTGGCAAACTCAGGGGATCATTCCTATCTTTTTTTCCCACTTCAGTAAATACCTTAAAGTCCAGTGTGCGGGCCTTTTCGATGGCCTTATACCTGGTAGCCTGTTTAAAGTCTACAGTCCCATTAGATATCTCAACAGCAGTAAATCCCAGCTCTTTAGCTCTGAAAAAAAATTCATCCATCCTGTTCTGGGCATAAGCTGCTTCAAAGAGAGTTCCTCCAGGATAAATATCAATACCGAAACTGGAAACCATTTTTATCTTTTCCTCTAAAATAGACGGAGGATAGACAAAAGAAGTACCAAAGCTTAATTTGATGATATCTATGTAAGCTCCGGCAATCTCAAGTAAATCTTCCAGAAATCCTAAACCCAGACCTTTATCAATGATCATTGTTAAACCATCTTCCCTACCCTGTAAAGGATCCTCCATATCCAGATGCCATCCATTTTCATCTTTATAAACCATAATCTCACCCCATAATATTTTTTGAATTTACTGTTATATTATGCCGGGCGGATATTTTCCGTGAAACATCCATTATTTTCCTCAATTAACATATTTATTACATTGAACCCTATATCTTCATTTATTATAATATTTATAGGGTACATAAGAGGGGGTTTAATGTAATGGACAAACTAAAATCCAGATTAGTAGTAGTATTACTTATTTTAGTAATTATATTTCCAGTAATAATTACTTCAGCCATCCCGGTAGCTTACGGAGCAGAAGTCGAGGTAACAGGTAGTAAGAACCAGAATCAATCCTGGGTAAAGGGAATACTTATGGTGCTTTTATCATACCTTGTCAACCACTTTACAGCCTCACCTGAGAAAGTATCACGGATTGATGAAAAACCTTTAATTGATGTCGGGAATGTGGATTATAAGCGAGAGGTAATGGGTTTTTATGTTAACTGGTTAAGTGAAGATACCAGTTCCTATGAATCACTGCAGGAGAATTCAAATAATGTTAACATGGTAGCACCGTTCTGGTATACAGTTAATCCTGATGGAACAATCGAAAGCCGCTACGGAGGTCACCAGTATGAAGTAGCATCACTGGCCCGCAGCAGCAATTTAAGTCGGGATAATAACTTAATGATATTACCACTGGTCAATAATAACCAGCAGAATAACATGATTCTGGTTAATCAGGAAACCCGGGATAAAGCAGTTAAAAGTATAGTAAAACTTGTGGAAGAAAACGGCTATGATGGAGTAAATATTGATTTTGAAGGTCTACCATCCTGGACAAGGGACGGATATACCGCTTTTATTAAACAATTATCAACCCAGATGAGAAAGAAAAGAAAAGTATTGACTATATCCGTTTTCCCCAAAATAGGGGTCCCTTTGAGCATGCACGGTGCTTATGATTACTCTGCCCTGGCTCCATATGTAGACCGGGTAGTAATTATGCTCTACGACAATCACTGGTCTACCGGTCCAGCCGGACCGATTGCTCCTATTAAATGGGTAGAAGATAATATCAAATATGCCCTGGAATATCTCCCGGCCAGTAAAATACTTCTGGGTATAGCTAATTATGGTTATGACTGGGCAGGGGATGGTCTCGGTGAAAGCATCAGTGCCAAAAGAGCCTATAATATAGCTGCTGACCGGGGAGCTGAACTCCTCTGGGATGATGAATCAAAATCTCCCTATTTCTACTACTGGGATGACCAGAAAGCCAAACATGAAGTATGGTTTGAAAACAGTTACAGTCTGGAGTTCAAGCTTAAACTTGTTAATAAATACAATTTAAAAGGAGTTGCCATCTGGAGACTGGGAAATGAAAATAATCTTTTCTGGCAGACACTTGAAAACGATCTAATTTAACTGAAAATGTTTTTAATTAACAAATCATAAATCCATAAGTCAGCAGAAAAAGAAAATCAGAACAATCAATCAAGACAATCTTACAAATCCCTTTTTCAGGGCCAGAATAACTGCCTGGGTTCTATCATTAACAGATAATTTTCTCAAGATATTACTGACATGATTTTTTACTGTTTTTTCACTTATATAAAGTTCAGAGGCTATTTCCCTGTTACTCATTCCCTTGGCCAGAAGTCCCATGACCTCACTCTCGCGGTTACTTAACTGGCGGATATTATCGTCTTTGTCAATCTTTGCGTTTACTTTTTCCTCAACAGATGTGGGAAAAACTTTATTGCCAGCCAGAACTTCGATAATAGCATTCTTGAAGTCTCCTGGCTTGATATCCTTTTGTATATAACCCTCAGCCCCGGCCCTGTTTACTTCATAAATATACTCTTCCTCATCATGAATCGTCAGAACCAGTATCTTTATACCGGGGCTTATTTCTTTGATCTTCCGGGCTGTATCAATACCATTCATTCCCGGCATATTCAGGTCAAGCAGAACCAGATCAGGCAGTAAATCTCTTACCTTATTCAGGGTTTCAAGACCATCACCTGCCTCACCTATTACCTCTACTTCCTCATATAACTCCAACAATTTACAGATACCCTCTCTAACCAGTTCGTGATCATCAGCTACCAGCACCTTTGCCTTATTCATTTTTATTTTCCTCCCTCTACTGGAATTGATATTTTTATCCGCGTTCCTTCGTTTTTATTAGAATTTATATCTATACTACCATCCAGAAGATTGCACCGTTCCCGCATACTTACCAGACCAAAACTATCATCTTTTATCTCCTCCGGTGCAAAGCCACAGCCGTCATCACTGACCAATATATTTATTTGAGCTGAGGTAAATTCCAGGCTAACCCTACTGTAGGAAGCCTGGGCATGTTTATAGATGTTATTTAATGCTTCCTGCACCAGCCGGAATATGGTAACCTCGTGGGAAGTTGGTAAACGCCTTTCATTACCAAGGACTCTTAAATCAACCATTATACCTGTCTGTTCTATAAATTTATTTATATATCTTTTGAGGGTTGGAATCAACCCCAGATCATCCAGAGACATAGGGCGTAGATCAAAAATAATCTTTCGGACATCCTGAACACTTAACCTGACAATTTTTTTAAGTTCATCCAGTTCATTTTTCGCCTTTTCTATATCCTGGTCTATTAACTGCTGGGAAACTTCAACCCGAAATACCAGATTAGCCAGAGACTGGGCCGGGCCGTCGTGAATCTCCCGGGCAACTCTCTTCCTTTCCTCTTCCTGAGAACGAATTACTTTTAGAGCCACTTTCTGTTTTTCCTGTAGATCGTTAAACTGTTCATTAAGATTGCTGAGCCTTCCGAACAAATAATCCCGGGCTACTCCCATCCTG
>JADQBU010000082.1 GCA_016278435.1 Halanaerobiales bacterium | reverse complement strand
ATGATAGTTAAAAATATAGATGAACAGACGATTAAAAATGCTGCTATAAACAGGGGTATGGTGACTCTGCTTGAGGATGGTTCTGAAAAAGTCAAACAGGGAATAACTTCATATCAGGAACTGGCCAGAGTTATTATATAGGTGGGAGTGATTTTCTATGGATATTACTAATCTATTAAAAGCTGTAGTTGAGGATGATGCTATTTCTGACCTCCATTTAACAGTTAATTCCAAACCGGTAATCCGTTATACCGGTCAGTTGAAATTATATGATGATTATCCAGAGCCACTGGGTTTTGAAGAGATGCAGGAGATTACTAAAGGTCTGATGGATGATGGACAATGGAAAGAATTTAATGAAAAGGGTGAGCTTGACTTTTCTTACAGTGTTCCGGGTTTTTCTCGTTTCCGGGTTAATGCCTACTTCCAGAGAGGGGCTATCAGTCTAGCACTACGGGTTATTCCTCAGCAGGTGCCGACTGTTGATGAGATGGGACTACCACAAATCTTAAAGAAAATTTCCCTACAGAGGAGAGGGTTAATACTCTGTACCGGACCGACAGGTAGTGGTAAATCAACAACTTTGGCTTCTATGATTAATGAAATTAATGAAAAGCGCAAGGTCCACATTATTACCCTTGAGGACCCGATAGAATATCTTCACCACCATAAGCAGAGTATCGTGCATCAGCGGGAGATCGGTATTGATACCCAATCTTTCGCCAATGGTTTAAGGGCAGCATTAAGACAGGACCCGGATGTAATTCTGGTCGGTGAGATGAGGGACCTGGAGACCATTTCAATTGCGCTTGAAGCTTCTGAAACAGGACATCTGGTACTGGCAACCCTGCATACAAACGATGCACCCCAGACTGTAGATAGAATTATTGATGTATTTCCTTCACATCAACAGCAACAGGTCAGGATTCAGCTGGCCTCTTCGATAAATGGAGTAATTTCACAGCAACTTTTACCACGTAAAGATGGCAATGGTAGAATAGCTGCCCTGGAAATATTAATTGGAACTTCGGCAGTGAAAAATATAATCCGGGAAGGCAAGAGCCATCAACTGCGGTCTATTATGCAAACCGGTGGTAAATTCGGTATGATTGTTATGAATAACTATCTGATAGATCTCTATGAAAAGGGAATGATTACCCTGGAAGAGGCCTTACGCCGTTCAGATAATCCAGATTATATCAGGAAGAAAGTTGGAAAGGTCTAAAGGGGGATATTATATGTCACCTGTTTTCAATTATGTGGCCCGTAGTAAAAGTGGAGAACAGATAAATGGAACTCTGGAGGCAGATAACTCCTCTAATGTGGCCAGTCAACTGAGGGAAAAGGGATATTATGTTACTGATCTTGATGAACAGAGGGATAGAGGTTCATTTAGAGAATATCTGAAGTTTTCCCGCAAGGTTAAAATAAAGGACCTTTCTGTGTTCAGCCAGCAGTTTGCCGCCATGATTGATGCTGGTATTAGCCTGGTAGAAGCACTGGAAATAATGCAGAAGCAGATCAGTCATCCTGAATTACAGAAAGTAGTATTAGCGATTCAGGAAAGTGTTGAGACCGGCTCCAGTCTGGCTGAATCAATGAGTGAACATCCTGATATTTTTCCTTCATTGTATGTGCAACTGGTCAGAGCCGGGGAAACCGGTGGGGTTCTGGATCAGGTGTTAAATAAACTGGCTGCTCATTATGAAAGGCAGGATGAATTGTCAGGCATGGTTAAATCTGCTCTGTATTATCCGATAACAATCCTGATAGTAGCTGTAGTGGTAGTAGTTTTTCTTCTGCTCAGTGTAGTACCACAATTTGTTGGTATGTTTGAGGACTTTGGAGCTCAATTACCGCTTCCAACCAGAATACTGCTGGGAAGTAGTACATTTCTGCAGACATACTGGTGGGGTATATTGATAGTTGTTGGTTTACTGGGATTTTTCGCCTATTACTACAAGAATACACCCCGGGGTGAAATTCAATTTGACAAATTAAAATTAAAAATTCCAATTATAGGGAATATGTTACAGAAAGTATATGTTTCTCGCTTTGCCAGTACTCTGGCCATATTAATGGACAGTGGTGTAGACCTCCTTTCATCACTGGCAATAGTTGAAGATGTTGTCGGTAACAGAATTTATTCCCGTATAATAACAGAGGCCCGGATTCAGGTCAGAGAAGGTGTAGGATTATCGAGCCCTCTATCAAGTCACGAGGAATTTCCACCGATGGTCGTTCAGATGATAAAAATTGGTGAGGAAACCGGGGCCATAGGTAACATGTTGAATAAAGTTTCAACTTTCTATGATCGGGAAGTAGAATCCAGTGTAGATGGTGCGATTTCTTTAATAGAACCGATTATGATAGTTATGTTAGCTGTAGTAGTTGGATTTGTCGCAGTATCTATAGTCACACCGATGTTTGATATGTTCCAGTACTTTTAATAAATTGACTGATAGAGAGTAAATTAATGATAATGATAGATGATTTCAGGGAAGGAATGGTTTTTCTTGGAAAGAGATAAAAACGGCATTATATATATTTTACCCCTGGGATTGATAATTGGTATAATTCCTTTAATAGTTCATTATAAGAAAGTTATTCT
This sequence comes from Halanaerobiales bacterium, assembly GCA_016278435.1. Taxonomy (GTDB): domain Bacteria; phylum Bacillota; class Halanaerobiia; order Halanaerobiales; family JADQBU01; genus JADQBU01. The sequence goes on along the minus strand of JADQBU010000082.1, from coordinate 8,991 downwards.
TGGTGCAGTTGCTGCTTCTTACTGGGTCCGTAATTTTAATACAGATTTTTTTTCTTATTACAAGATGGTTTTTTTTCTGTCATTTATATTTCTGGGATTTATTATGTTTTATATCTATATAAGGAAGGGAAATCAGGTACAAAAAACTATTTACTATTTACCACTTTCCCTTTATACTTTAATGATAGTAATATCAACTGTTTTTTCTGAATGTAGGTATACTTCATTATTTGGGTTTCCTGACAGATATGAAGGAATGTCGGTTTTACTGGGTTATGTTTTAGCTGTTATATTCGCTATAAATCTAATTAAAACCAAAAAACATCTAAAATTTTTATTCATCATTTTACTTATTTCTGCTGTGGTTATCGGGTTGATTGGTATTTATCAGTTTTTTGGTTTGGATTTTTTCCAGAGTTCAATTGGGAAAAAAGTTATCCTGTCTTTTTCTGGTTATGATCAACTGATCAACAAACTGGACTTCAGGTTTAATGACCATAATATAATATATTCAACTTTTTATAATCCAAATTTTGTCGGCAGTTATTTTGTTATGTTATTTATGTTAACCCTTGTTATGTATCTGTTCGCCGGCAACCGGGAAGAGATGCTCCTCTATGGTGCAATTAACTTACTTATGTTTGCTAACTGGGTTGGCTCATTATCCCGGGCTGGATTTGTTGGTGGGATAATATCAATAATTATTATCGGTCTATTGTTGAGAGGGATTATAAAGGAAAAACTGCAGTCTGTACTTATTCTAATAATATGTTTTCTACTTATTTTTGCCGGGATGGATTATTTCAGTGGAGGGAGATTAAGCGGAGGACTTCTATCTCTGGGAAGAGAATCCAGAATGGTGATAGAAGGTGAAATACAGCAGATAGAGGATATTAAGACAGAGAATGGTGAGCTTTACTTTGATACAAATACTGCTGGATTGAGAATAGCTCTGACTGATGAAGGTAAGCTTGGTTTCAAGGACAGTAGTGGGAATTTATTATCTTATTATAAAGATGATGAATTCATTTATATCAATAACCAGAACTATAATAAATTTAAATTTAGATTACTGGAAAATGATAATAACAATAATGAACTACTGGAAGTCTATTATGGCAAAAAACAGGCTAACTTTCTGGTAAATACTGATCTTGATTATTTCTGGATTATCGGGATGAGGGGTTATGTTTATCCGATTAAGGAAGTTGAAGGCTGGGGATTCAAAGGACGTGAAAGACTCGGCTCCGGCAGGGGTTATATCTGGTCAAGGTCCCTGCCACTATTACAGAAAACTATCTTTAAAGGTCTGGGGCCAGACAGTTTTGCTCTTTATTTTCCCCAGCATGATGCAGTAGGTAAGTTTATCTACCTGGGGACAGCTGCCAAAATAGTGGATAAGCCCCACAATCTATATTTACAGATTGCTATCAATACTGGTTTGATTTCTTTACTGGCAGTATTAGCACTTTTCGGTATGTATTTCTTCCGGAGCCTGAAACTTTTCTGGACAAGTAATTTTAGCAACTGGTTTGCCCGGGCTGGTGTTGCGATTTTTGCAGCCTTTACCGGTTATGCAGTTACCGGTCTGTTCAATGATAGTGTAATCTCGGTTGCCCCGGTTTTCTGGACACTGATGGGAATGGGGATAATGATAGAGATGAAGTTGAAAAATGAAAATGGTTATGTTTTCAGGAATTCAATTTATACAGGCAAATTACAGGAAAAGGTGGTGGTTAAGCAGTATACATAGTTTAATTTAAGCAAGATAATAGTTGTCAATAAAATATGGTCTAATAATTATAAAAAAAAGGAGAGATACAAATGAGTAGATTCAGAAAGAAATTATGTGATAATGCTGGTTTTACATTGATCGAATTGCTGGTAGTAATTGCTGTACTGGGTATTCTGGCCGGAATCGCCATTCCCAGACTGGGCGGGGTAACTGACAAGGCAAGGTTGACAGAGGCTACATCATTTGCCGGGACATTGAGGCAGGCACAGGAGATGTATTATACGGAGCATGGTAGCTATGTAGTAATAGATTCTGGTACCACTACGTTAGCTTCTCCTGGATTAGGTGATTATATTGATTCAGGTGTACCGGACGGTTGGGAATTACAATCTACTGTAACTTCAGGCAATTATGAAATTACTATTAGCGGAACTGGTGATCATACTAATTTATCTGTTACCGCAACATCTGGAGGTATATCTACATCCCAATAAAAATATGAAATTTAACATATTTGAGTAGTCATAGATGAAAAATTGACGTGTTAAAAGATTTTCTTTATAAATCAATCAACCTGGGCACCGGCTTTTGCCGGGCCCGGGTTAAAATGGAATTATTCTAAAAATTCAGGAGCATAAAAATGAGAGATAATAGCGGGTTTACCCTAATTGAACTGATGCTGGTTATTATAGTTTTGGGGATACTGGCCGGAATCGCCATCCCGAGAATTGCCAGTTTGCAGGATAAGGCTGCCGATGTGGCAATAGCCAATGTTGCTGGTTCAATAAGGACAGCAATGGAGATATATTACCAGGAAAATGAGAGTTATCCTGAATCTGATTTGATAACCAGCTGGAATGACCTTGATGATATTTTAACATATCTGGAACTGGGAGAGAGTAGTGAATATAATATCGGCTCTGAACATCAGGGTATCACTCCAGAAAATAGATTTTCCTATGAACTAAAAGAAGATGGGACATATGAACTTAAACTGGCCAGTAATACAACAGGTATTATTCATACTGTTACTCCTACAGCTTATCAATAAAAAGATGGTGATTAATCTTGCAATATCTATTATTTATACTGGGGCTAATTATAGGAAGTTTTTTAAATGTAGTTATCTACCGTCTTCCTGAAAATAAATCGATTATTTCGCCCGGTTCACACTGCCCGGAATGTGTCAGCAGCTTAAAACCACTTGATCTGATTCCAGTTTTAAGTTTTATAATCTACCGGGGTAGATGCAGGTACTGTGGTAATAAAATATCGTGGCAGTATCCAGTTGTTGAACTTTTGACGGGTATATTATTTTTTTTATTGTTTTTAAAATTCGGTTTATCAGTTAATTTATTTATTTATCTGATTCTTGTTTCTCTACTTATTATCTGTTCTTTCTTTGATTTATGATATAAGATTATACCAAATAGAATTACTTATACAGGTATTATAACCGGACTAATATTATCCTTGATTTTTAATTATACTGGTTTTGTTTATTCTTTAATTGGTGGCCTGATTCCGGCCGGTTTGTTATTTTTATTAGCATTTTTTTATAAAAAAGGAATGGGTATGGGAGATGTAAAGCTGGTTGCTATGGTTGGTGTTTTTGCAGGATATATAAATGGGTTAATGGGAATTTTTCTGGGGGCCTTAATCGGGAGTATTATATTTCTCCCATTGTTAATTGTCGATAAGATAGACCGCAAGACGAGAATTCCATTTGGACCTCTGATTAGCCTGGGAACTGTTATCATGATCCTCTATGGAAATAAATTAATTAACTGGTATCTAGGTATTTTTGTCTAACTTCCGGGAGTGATTGTTTTGGAGAAAAAATTACAGAAATTTATCTTAAATTTATATAAAAAATTTAATTCTGAAAGTGGTTTTGCTTTGGTCACAGTATTAATGGTTTTTTCTATACTAGTGGTGCTGGGTATGTCCTATGTGACGATGACCATTAATGAGATAAAGCAGTCGGAATCACATAATAATAAGGTTCAGGCCTATTATTACGCCCGCTCCGGTGCAGAAAAAACACTGGCTTCACTTTCTCAATTAAATTATGATGATGAAATTGCAGGAAATATCGACCTGAATGCTGATGATGAAGCCAATCTCTATCTGGATAACGATTATAATTTTTGCGGATCGGATTCGCCTGGAAAAATTATTGATATTAATGTTAAAATAATGAGTTGGAAGGATGTAAGTGAAGAAACAATATCAGATATAAATAAAATCAAGATAACCTCCTGGGGTTATGTCAAGAATTTTCAGGACCGGGTAACTCTGATTATCAATGTGAAAGAGGGAGCAACAAATTATAATATTCCACCATTTGATATGGCTTTATTTGCTGTAGGTGAAAGCAGTGAGGAAAATTTATCGATTAATTTAAGTGGAAGTGCTAATATAATCGGTCAGGTCTGGACCAATGCGACTACCTATGATGCTGTTAGTATTACTGGTGGTTCCTATATAGACGGTGATTTAAATATAAGAATAAACCAGGAAACAGAGGAAAATACCTGGTCAAATCAAGAAGTATACCATAAAGGGGACCAGGTCTGGTATGATGGACATAAATATACAGCAACCAAAAGAACCAGAGGAGACCAACCAGATAATTCAAAAGCCTGGGAAACAGAAGGATTACCTTTAGATAAAATATCTGGTGTAGTCAGACATTTTAATGAGGAAGTAATTTATCCGGAGCCGGTTTTTCCCAATTTTCCTGAGAGTCTACCAGAAAGGGAGGATTTTAGCACTCCCTGGGTAGAAGGTGAGCATTATGAGATTGACCAGGATGGAGAATATCATAATATTGAAGTAAGTAGTAATAGAACCCTGACTATTGATATGGGTGGTGGAGACAGAATCATCCGTGTTAAAAATTTAAATATTAGTCAGGGGCATATAGAACTTATAAACAAAGGAGAAGACAGCCAATTAAAACTTTATGTTGAAGATGAGTTTAGCCTCAAAGGAAGTGGCACGATTAACAATGGTGGGAATATTAAAGATGTAATAATGTATTATAAAGGTCAGGATGAGCCAGATTTTGGGGGTAATACCAGATTTGTTGGCAGTCTCTTCGCAGAAACATCTAATATAAGTATATCTGGTAGTAATGGAGTTACCGGGCACGTTATTACCGGTGGTGGAGAAGTAAATATTACTGGAGATGCTGATATGTTCACCAGGGTCCTCTATGCGCCTCATGCTAATGTTAATATAACCGGTAGTGGAAAGATAAAGGGATGTGTAATTGCCGACCGTTTAAATGGAACTGGTTCTGGTTTAATTGAATTTGAAGAACCAAATTTAGATTCTTTTCCCGTAGAGATTTTCCCAACTGATGAAAACGATGGAGGAAATGATGGGGGAAATACTGATTGGGTCGAGATTGATAGATGGTCAGATTGATAGATTAATATATTGATTGATTATAATTTGAATATTGCACTAAAAGGAATTGATACTGTGATGAGGAAAATATTAAAAGTTGAAAATGGGTTTACATTAGTAGAAATAATAGCTGCCATAACAATTCTGGGAATACTGGCCTTAACATTTTTTAATTTATTCGGTTCCAGTATGTTACATATCTTATCTTCCGGCAAAAAGGATGAAGCTATTACCCTGGCAGCCAATAAAATGGAATCAATTTATAATCAACAGATTTCGACTGAAGATGATATTAAGACCATTTTAAATGATGGTTATTATATAGAAGAGTGTGAGGACATGGATAGCCTCTATGCAAAGCCTAATAGTGATCTTTACAGATATTGTATCGATGGTGATAGTGATGGTTTTGAGGTTACCATTGTTTGTTTTTATCAAGAAGGTGAGCATAATATTTCACTTACTTCTTTTTTTAGAAAGGAATAGCTTCTGTGACAAAACATATAAAAAGAGATCAGGGTTATACATTAATTGAATTAATGATAGTTATTGCAATTTTAGGTATTGTACTTACAGCTGCCTATTCATTTATTAATTCCGGATTTTTAAATTTCAGCCGGGGAAATAACAGGATTAATTTTCAAAATGATATCCGCCTGGTGGGGAAAATCATTAATGAAAAACTACGCAATGCCTGTTGTATTAAGGTCGGATCTCTAGATAATTGTGATGATGACTGTGAAAATCCCTTATTAACAATTAAACTGGAACAGAATGATGACTTATATTATCTTTCAAATAATGGTCGTAAGGTTACCGGTGATATATTTCAGGATATTAAAGTAAGGGTTAAAGATAAGAAGGTTCTTGTCTTTACAATACAATTTGAAAATAAACCAGATTATGAAATTGAATTATTATTGAATAACAGTGAGTTTGCAGCAGGAGATATTGGTAGAGAGGAATCAATGAAATCAACTTTATATTATAAGTTATATGACTGAAGTTGGAAATGAGGATAAAGATGAATAACAGGTTTAAAATCTTCAAAAGCTCAGAAGAAGCCTTCACGCTGATAGAAGTAGTTACTGCAATTACAATTATTACTATTGCTCTACTGGCCTTAATTAGTTATTTCAGTAATAGTATTGGCTTTGTTCAGCAAGTAAATATCAGGTCACAGGCTCTGAAACTGGCCAAAGATAGTGTTGAAATTGTGAAAACCTATGCTATAAATGACTGGGATAATCTTGAGACTGCGTCAACTACTTTAACCATGGATGATATCTCATCTGGTTATGACCTACTGACCAGTGATTATCAATTATTTATAAATATTTCTAATGTCGATAATCTTGACTTTGATCGAGATGGAATAAACGGGGATGGAGACGGCAAGAAGATTACTGCCCGGATCTCCTGGAATAATGACAATAGAGAAGTCGTTCTGGAGACACTGGTCAGGGAGCGGTAATTTTCAGGAAAAAGGTGATTGGATGAAAATTTCAATAAATAATGAGGGGTTTACCTTTCTGGAAATTTTACTGGTTATTTTAATTATTGCTATAGTTATTCCTGTAATATTTAATATAAATATGTCAGGCTGGAGAATATGGTTTTTTAATCAGGACCGGATAGAATTTCAGAGGGCCCACAGAGTTATAGATCTGACGGTCGGGAAGTATGCCCGAAAAGCTTATTTTATTAATGATAACTATGGTGTCAATGGAGAATTGAAATTGATATATGCCGGAGATTCGATAGTATTTGGTCAGAATGATGATGGCTATTTTTATTATGCAAAAGACTCAGGTGTATCCAGGACTTTTTCAACCTTCAGAATAAATGCAATTTCTTATAATTATTCTCAATCTGATAAGATTTTGACCTTTTCTATAACACTTACTGATGGAGAGCAAGAGTACTCTTTTACCGATAAGTATTTTCCCAGACTGTATAAATTGATTATTCCCTAAGAAAGGGATGAGTACTTATGAACAACGATGGTTATGCCCTGTTTTTATCTTTTATAATAATAGTTGCTCTGGTAATTCTTACAGTAAGTATGTCCCTTCTACTATCAGGAGAGATGGGTTTTACGGCTCAGAATTTAAATCAAACACGGGCTTTCTACCTGGCTGAATCTGGACTGGAGTTTGCCACAGCAGCATTTTATGATGAGTATGTATGGAATGCAGATAGTCTTATTAAAAGTGAGTATATAACTGATTTAGAATCAAATTTTTATGCAGGTAGTAATACTAATCTTAATTATATAGAAAAAGAACAGATTGATTCCTATACACTAAAATTGACAAGTAAAGCCACGGTAAACGGAGTATCCAGGACTATTGTTAATGTTTTCGGGGAATTTAGTTTAAATGCTTTTGATTATTCATTTGCTGCTGGAAGTAAGATTCATTTTGGCAATAATCCTGATATTATAGGCAATGTTTTTGCCACAGATGGTTTTGAATATCAAGCTATCCAGAACTTTTTAAAAAAGATCGGAGATGATGTAGAGTTAATTGATGGTAAAGGTAAAGTATTTCTGAAATATCTGGATGACACGCAAATAGAAAAAATTAAAGAAATCGCCATGGCAGATACTGGTGACACCGATTATGTTTTTGAAACAACAGCAGATATTGACCTGAGTAAGATAGGAAATAATAATATCGTCTATTCCCGGGTGGATATATTTGGTGCCAATAATCTGGTGCTTAATGGGGAAGGAATCCTTTTAGTTGAAGGAAAGATAGTAGTTGATAATAATCTGGAAGTTAATGTTGCCAGTGAAAGTGGTAATGATATTGTTTTTACTGATGATGATTTGACTATAATAGTTATACCTGCAGGTGATGGTGGTCATGATGATGGGAAGATAATTATCAAAAATAATCTTTATTATAAAGGACTGCTTTATGCGGAAAATGGTATTGAAATTAAAAATAATGCTGAAGTAACCGGTTCAATTATTACAAAGAACGGAAGTATCCTGCCCTATTTAAATTCTAATAACAATTTTACAGCTATTTATGATAATTCTTATTTTGATTTTTTTCTTGATAAACTGAGTATTGATTTAGCAGAAAATGATAGTGAAAGCAGCAATAATTTGACACTAATTTCCTGGGAGGAACCAAATAATTAAGGAATTGGGGTGATTGTATGTTACTGGGAAAAAGAAAGTTTACAGCTGTTGACATTGGCAGCCATTCTATCAAGGTAGCCAGAATGAGACAAAAAGGAAAGAAACTAGAGATAATTGATACAGGTATTGCTGAGTTGCCTAATGAAACAGTAATTGAAGGAAAAATTCAGGACCCATCGATCGTGGCTGCTGAACTGGAAAATATTTTTGAAAAGATGAAATATCATCCCAGCAGAATTGTAACTACTGTCTCAACAAATAATCTATTGGTTAGAAATTTAGAATTACCATTGATGAGTGAGGATGAACTGGCAGAATCAATTAAATGGGAAGCAGATGACCAACTTCCGTTTCCGGTTAATCTGGCCAGTATGGATTATCTTATTCTGGAAAAAGATGAATCGACAATGAAAATTTTACTGGTTGCAGTTAAAGAGGATATTATCGAAAACTTTTTACAACCTTTTAATAATATTGGAATTAAACCTGATGTTGTAAATGTCCAGCCCATGGCCTTGCTTTCTTTACTTGAATATCAGGGAGAATTAGATGAACCTGTGGCGGTTGTTGATGTTGGAGCTTCCCGAACTCAGGTTACTATCGGCAGCAAGACGAATATTAATTTATCCCGGACAATCAGTACTGGTGGCAATGATTTTACCAACTCTATTATTGAGGGGATGGG
>JADQBU010000068.1 GCA_016278435.1 Halanaerobiales bacterium | reverse complement strand
CACAGGGAGAAATTTATAGATTTTTATCAAGAAGGGAAGGAACTCTGTATAATTGACCTCGGTGTTCCCCGTGATATTGAACCGGTTATCGGCGAATTTTCCGCTATCGATCTTTTTAATATTGATCAACTGGCAGAACAGATTGAGATTAATAAACAATCACGGCTGGAAGAAGTGGAAGAAGCCAGAGTTTATCTGGATGAGGCGATTCAGAATACTAGAGAATGGTTAAACTGGCAGGAAGTTGTGCCGGTTATAAAAAATATTAAAAGTGTTAATGCTGAGATTATTGCCCGGGAGTTGCCGGGTGCTGTCAAACATCTTGGTTTTGATGATGAGGTTGAGGATAAATTAAATGATTTTGCTGGACATTTAAGCAAAAAACTCTTTAACCGGGTTATCCTCAATATGAAGAAACTGGCCCGGGAAGAGCAGGCAGAAAGTTATCTGGACATAATGAAAGAAATTTTTTCAGCTGAGCAGGAGGGAATTTCTTGAAAGATATTATAGTTGGAACAAGGGGTAGTAATCTGGCACTTAAACAGACCGGGATGGTCATCAAGGTTCTTTCAGAAGTAGCCCCTGCGTATAATTATCAGGTTAAGAAAATAAAAACAACCGGTGATAGGATACTCCATAAAGCCCTGAACAGTGTTGGTGGCAAGGGACTTTTTATCAAGGAAATTGAACATGCTCTACTTAATGGGGAGATTGATATGGCTGTCCACAGCCTTAAGGATATGCCGGCCCGGGTGAATAGTGCCTTTGAGCTGGTCTTTTTCCCGGAGAGAGAAGACCCGTCTGATGTATTGATTTCCCGGGAGGGTCAAAAACTGGATAAATTACCCCGGGGAGCCAGGTTCGGTACCGGTAGTCTCAGACGCCAGGTCCAGTTGCAACACTATCGGCCTGATCTGGAGTTTACCGGTATCCGTGGTAATGTAGAAACCAGGATACGTAAAATGAAAGAAGATAAGCTGGAGGGAATAATTCTGGCTGCGGCTGGAATTCACCGTCTGGGCTTAAAAGATATAATTACCCAATATCTTCCCCGTGAAATCTGTATTCCGGCTGTTGGTCAGGGTACACTGGCTATTGAGATAAGAAAAGAAAATGAGGAAGTAAAAGAGATTCTAAAATCACTCGATAGCCCTACTGTCAGGACTGCCAGTAGGGCAGAGAGGGGATTTCTTGCAGCACTGGACGGTAGCTGTCACCTTCCCATTGGTGCTCATGCCCGGCTAATGCCGGCAGTTGAGAATATGTTTTATCTGGAGTTGACAGGGTTTCTGGCCGGAATAGATGGTGAGAAATATATCCGCCGGGAATTGAAAGCAGAAATTAAGCTGGAAGATGCTGAAAGATATGGAAAAATACTGGCAGAAGAGATTTTAGATGCTGGAGGAGATCTGATTTTAAAGGAGCTGACAAAAGGTTATGAATAAGGTATATCTGGTAGGAGCTGGTCCCGGTGATTACCGGTTAATTACACAGCGAGGGCTTAATCTTCTTAAAGAAGCAGATGTTATATTTTATGACAGGCTGGTTAATCCTTCCTTGCTGGCCTTTATCCCGCCTGATATTGAGAAAATTTATGTGGGCAAGTCCCGGGGGGAGCATAGTTTTTCCCAGTCTGAGATAAACGAAATACTTGTAAAAGAGGCTAAAAAGGACAGGAAAGTAGTGCGATTAAAAGGAGGAGATCCCTTTGTCTTCGGCCGGGGTGGAGAAGAGGCTTTGACCTTTAAAGAAGCCGGGGTTGAGTTTGAGATAGTACCCGGTATTTCTTCTGTCATAGCTGCTGCTACATATGCCGGAATTCCGGTTACTCACCGGGGTATCAGTTCTTCCTTTCATGTTTTTACCGGACATAATCCGGACCGGCTTGATTTTACCAGTATGGATTCTCTGACGGGGACGATTATTATTGTGATGGGACTAAAGAATCTGGAAAGGATCACTTCCGGGTTAATGGAAAATGGCCAGGACGAGGACAGGCCGGTTGCTGTGGTCCATTATGGAACTACCAGTAACCAGCAGGTTATCAGCGGTAAACTGAAGGATATTGCAGCCCGGGTCAGGGAGAAAGAGATTAAACCCCCGGTTTTGACTATCATCGGGGAAGTAGTCAATTTAAGAGATAAGATTAGCTGGTTCAACCAGGGACCACTGGCCGGAAAGAGGATAATGATAACCAGACCCTGGGGGCAGCATGAAGGTTTTGGGAATTTGATAGAAGACCTGGGAGGAGAAATCCTGTACTATCCTACAATTGAGATCAAGGGTCCTGTTATAAATGAGGAAGTAAGGAATACACTTGCCTCCCCGGAACGATATGAATGGATATTTTTTACCAGCAAGAATGGGGTTAATTATTTTTTTCAGGCTTTAAAGTTATTCAATCTGGATATCAGGAGATTTTCCCATATAAAATTTGGTGTTATCGGAAATGCTACGGGCAGCACTTTACAGGAACATGGTATTAAGCCTGATTATATGCCGGTAAGTTTTACAACTGCTGAAATGGTTGATGGGTTTTTAGAAAAAATCAGGGGTGAAAAGAGCATCTTACTACCCAGGGCAGATATTGCCACTGAAGAGATGGTAGTCAGACTTGAAAAAGCCGGCCACCGGGTCAAAAATATTTCAATATATAGAACAGTTTTACCGGTTGCTTTTGATGGTGAGTACCTGTGTTCTCATATCAAAGAGAGAAGTCTGGATCTACTTACTTTTACCAGCCCTTCGACTGTCCGGAACCTTTACATGATACTGGAAGACGAGATAGAAAAGATCAGGGAGATACCTGCAGCCTGTATAGGACCGGTTACAGCCCGGGAAGCGGAAAAACTCGGTTTCAGGGTTGAAATAGCGGCTGAAGAGCACAGTATTAAAGGACTTGTAGAGGCTATCAAAGGATATTTCTGATTTAAACTCCTTTTTAACCGGCTGTTAAGAAGACTATTAAGCGTGAGATTAATTACTTTAATTAATGGATAGGTGTGGGATCTAATGGATGATATAGATAAGAAACTTTTGAATAAAATTCAGCAGGGGTTACCCCTGAAGGAGGGACCATTTCAGGAGGTCGCCAGTTTCCTGGAAATAGAGGAAGAAGAGGTTATTGACCGTTTACAACATTTGCGGGATAGTGGTTATATCCGGAGGATAGGTGGTGTTTTCAACAGTAGCAGTCTTGGTTATAAAAGCACCCTGATTGCCATGAATGTACCAGAAAATTGTTTTTATAAGGTAGTAGAAATTGTCAATTCCCATCCAGGAGTAACCCATAATTACCGGCGGGATAACCGCTTAAATCTCTGGTTTACCCTTTCTACGCAGGAGGAAAAGGAAAAAGAGATATTTCTGGAAAGTATAGCAGAAAAGATGGATATTGATGAAGTATATGAACTTCCCCGGACAAAGTCCTATAAATTAAGGGTTTTCTTTGATATGGAAAGTGGTGAAAACAGCAAGGGGAACGGTAAGAGTAACAAGAAAAGTAATGAAAATATATTAAAAAGTAATGAAATTAATATAAGAAAAGGTGATAATGAGGAGATAGATGAACTGGACCGGGCTTTGATCAAAGAAATCGAAGGCAACATTCCACTCTGTTTAAATCCCTATAGACAGATTGCCGGAAAAACAGGCATAACCAGGGATCAGGTTCTGTTCAGGCTGCAGGAGATGAAAAAAATGGGGATTTTAAGGCGGGTAGGAGGCATTCTTTACCACCGGGATTCCGGTTATACAGCCAACGGTATGTTTGTCTGCCGGGTGTCCGGAGAAAGGGCAGATACGGTTGGAGAAAAGCTGGCCGGTTTACCAGAAGTAAGTCACTGTTATCAGCGCAAGACTTATCCGGAGTGGCCCTATAATCTTTATGCCATGATTCACGGTAAGGCCAACGGGGAAGTCAGAAGGACTGCTGCAGATTTTGCACAAAAGTTGGTTATTAAAGAACATGATCTACTCTTCAGTACAGAAGAATTAAAAAAAACCAGCATGCAATTTTTTATAGAGGAATGATGATATGGGTTTTAGAAAAAAGATTGTTATCATTTTGATTATAGCTATTATAATATTTGGTTATCTGGCCTACCAGAGTTTCAGCGGTTCTGTTTCTTTATACACTTTCAGAGTTGAAGAGTCTGGATCCAGGTGATAAGAAGATAAGGGTAAAAGGGGACCTGGTTAAAGATAGTATCAATTGGAATCCCGGGCAGCCACTTCTCAGCTTTGAACTTACCGATGGAGAGAATACAATGAAGATGGTATATAATGGGGTCAAACCCGATAATTTTGATCACAGCCAGGATTTAATAGTTGTAGGGAAACTGGAAGACAATAAATTTATTGTATCAAAATTAATGCTTCAGTGTCCGTCAAAATATGAGGAAGGGGAAGAATAATGGCAGCTGCCGGCACAATTACCCTGTACTTAACATTTTTTGCAATTTTATTATCTATTATTCTGGGCCTGGTAGGGCTCAAAAGGAGGAGGGAAGGCCTGATAGATAACTCCCACCGGGCTGACCTGATATCTGTTGTTTCGGTTTTTACAGCAGTGTCTCTACTGCTCCGGGCGCTGGTAAGCAGTGATTTCAGCCTGAAGTATGTTGCTGAACATACTAGCAGTAATCTTCCTGTCATTTTTAAAATCAGCGCAATGTGGGCCGGCCAGTCTGGTTCAATACTCTTATGGCTATTTATTCTTTCGATAATTGTTCTTATACTGGAACTGGACTCCCGTTACCGGCAGCAAAGACTGGACCTTAAATTAATTACTATCATTAATGTCTTCCGGTTATTTTTTGTATTCTTGCTGCTGATGGTTAATTCTCCCTTTACAGTTGCTGAAGGGTTACTTAATGACGGCTCTGGACTTAATCCCATGTTACAGAGTATCGGGATGATTATTCATCCTCCCATTCTTTTTCTGGGATTCAGTGGATTTGCGATTCCATTTGCTCTGGTGATTTCAGCACTGACGAGCAATAAAGAGGAGATAGACTGGGCCCGTTACTCACGGCCCTGGATTCTCTTTTCCTGGGTTATGCTGACTGCAGGAATTGTTACCGGTGGAAACTGGGCTTATACCGAACTGGGATGGGGTGGTTACTGGGCCTGGGATCCTGTGGAAAATGCCTCATTATTTCCCTGGTTGACTGCTACGGCTCTGATCCACAGTCTTATCATGCAGAGGAAGAAAAAGGGGATGATAATCTGGAATTATCTCCTGATAAGTTTTACTTTTATCCTGACTATCTTCGGTACTTTTATCACCCGCAGCGGTATTTTTGACTCAGTCCATTCCTTCAGTGATAGTGAAATCGGGTATTACTTTATGGTGATGATCGTTATTCTGATTATTTTTGTTCTTTATCTTTTCTATAAAAATTATGATAATCTTAAATTTAACGGGGAAAGACCTGGATTTTTCACCAGGGAAACCGGAATGATTTTAACTAATATAATTTTGCTTATATTATTTGCCGGTGTTTTTCTCGGCACTATCTTTCCTATAATATCAGAGTTTACCGGCCGTAGAATAGTTCTGGACAAGAGTTTTTTCAATCAGTTGACAGTGCCTTTCTGGCTGGCTTTAATTTTTTTAATGGGGGTCTGCCCCCTGCTGGAATGGAAAAAAACAGATACAGGGGCTTTTCTAAAAAACCTTTTTTTACCATTAGGGCTGACAGTAACTACTCTGATAATTTTTTATATCAGGGGTTACGGGAGGGGTTACGGGCAACTGCTGGCAGGTGTTGCTTTTGGTATCAGCACTTTTGCTCTGGTGGTTATTTTCAGGGATTTTCTGAAGGGGTTCCGGCATTATTATCAAAAAGGTCATACAGGCTTACTTTCTTCTGTGTACAGATTTTTCAGTAATAACCGGCGCCGCTATGGAGCTTATATTGTTCATCTGGGTATAATTTTAATGTTAATAGGAATCAGTGGCTCTTCTACCTTTGTGGTAGAGAAGATGGCATCAGTTGATCCAGGGGAAGAGATAAAACTGGGGAATTACCGGATGGAGTACAAAGGCCTCAAAATGGAAAACTGGCTGGAACCCAGGGTTACTGCTACAGTTGAAGTTTATGAGGGAGATAGATTCAGGGGAAAGGCTACCCCGGAGAAGGTATTTGTCCAGGGGTATAAGCAGCCTGCCACCAATGTCAGTATTCTGAGCAGCCTGAAAAATGATATTTATTTTAATCTGGCCGGCTGGCAGGATCAGAAGGCCCAGCTGCAGGTGAGTATCCATCCTCTTGTAGCCTGGATCTGGATTGGTTCATATATAATTTATCTGGGGATAATTGTTGTTCTCTGGCCCCGGAGAAGAAGGGGATAGCTGGTGTTACAGAATCTGGAAGTCAAAAAATTAAGCAAGAAAATAGGCTTTAGAACTATTTTATCGGAGATAAATTTATTACTGGAAGCGGGAGAACTGGCTGTTTTTACAGGCCCCAATGGTGCCGGTAAGACTACACTCATCCGGCTTATCGCTGGTCTTGGCAGTGGAGATAAGGGTGAAATTTTATGGGATGGTAAGAGATATGGTCCTGACAATGGTAAGATTGGTTACATGGGTCACAATCACATGCTTTATGAAGCCCTGACAGTAGAGGAGAATATGAATTTCTTCAGCCGGATGTATGATAAATACGATAGTAAAAATATTGAAAGATTACTCAGGAAGGTAGATCTGTATTTTTATCGTTATGAGCAGGTAGGTAATCTTTCCCGGGGGATGCAGCAGAGGTTATCACTGGCCAGACTTCTTGTTATTGATCCCTGGCTGATGCTTTATGATGAACCATTTACCGGGCTGGATACAGAAGGGCAGCAGCTACTAAGGCAGATAATACAGGAAAAACAGCAGGAGGAACGGATTCAGGTTTTAATAACTCATAAAACCGGTCTTCTGGATGATTTTATCTATAAAGAAGTAAAATTTTGCCAGGGTAAACTGGTAGAGGTAATTGAGGGTAGGGCAGAGTTATGACAGAATACCTGCGAAAGATACGCCTGATCTATAGTAAGGATCTGAAAATTGAATTTAGAACGATGAATAACCTTGTATCTACTGTTGTCTTTGCTTTAATGCTGGTCTTTATCTTCAGTTTTTCCCTGCAGCTGGCTGATCTGGACCTGAACACTGTCTATGCCCCTGTACTCTGGGTCATAATCTTATTTTCTTCAACTCTGGGTATGGACCGGGCTTTTCTGCGGGAGAAGGAGAATGATGTTATAGAAGCCCTGCTTTTAGCTTCCGGGGAATGCAGTAGTATTTTCTTTGCCAAATTTTTCGGAAATTTAACCCTGCTTTTTCTGGTTGAATTGATTGTTGTACCATTATATACTGTTTTTACCGGTTATAGTTCATCGTCCAATATTCTGCTCTTTCTGGCAACATTACTTCTGGGAAGCTGGGGCCTGGCTTTAATCGGAACTATGATTAATTCCATTACCGTTCAGCTCCGCAGTTCCAGGGTTTTACTTCCTATATTAATGTTCCCCCTGGCAGTACCGCTGCTGATTGCTGTAATTGAGAGCACTAATTCAGCGCTAAAAGCGGGGTCAGGAAGTGAAGGATGGCTCTATTTTTTAATTATTTTTGATCTAATATTTGTTATCATACCATTAATATTATTTGATTATATTCTGGAGCTGTGATAAATTTTTAAACTTTATAAAAGTCAGGGATTTTAAGGTGGCTTTTAAATCTATAAAATAATAAATTATAAGAACGGGAGGGTGTAAGATGAGGAGTAAGTGGAGTTATCCATTGTTGATATTATTAATGATATTAATGTTAATTAACTTATATTTAATATTTTTCTATGCCCCTCTGGAGAAAAATATGGGGATTATCCAGAAAATCTTTTATTTCCATATTGCTTCGGCCTGGGTTGGTTTTCTCGCTTTATTTATAGTTTTTCTGGCCAGTATCGGCTACCTGTGGAAACGCAGACCTGTGTTTGATAATATAGCCCGGGCTTCAGCTGAAATCGGTACTATCTTTATAACTATGGTTCTGGTTACCGGACCGCTCTGGGCCCGGCCGATCTGGAATACATGGTGGACCTGGGACCCGAGATTGACAACTACCCTGGTTCTCTGGTTTATGTACCTGGCTTATATCGTCCTTCAATCCGGGGGAGAAGGTGAAAACAGGCAGAGGCTGTCAGCAATTTATGGAATCATCGCCTTCATTAATGTACCACTTGTCTTTTTTTCGATTAGATGGTGGCGGACGATTCATCCGGTTGTTATATCTTCCTCGGGTATGAATTTGAGTGGGAAGATGATTGTTACCCTGGTTTTCAGCATCTTTACCTTTACTGTTTTATATCTTAATTTATTATTACTACGTACAGATATTATTAAATTAGCCAGTAGTATCAATTTGTTGAAGGAAAAAATTCATGAGTTCAATTATTAATGTAGAGATAATTTTTTAGAAGCTATTATTAAGATTATATGTTAATAGAAATATCAGGGGAGGGGTAAAAGTGGTTTATACATTAATAGCCTACGGCTTTATCTGGTTACTTGTTTTTGGTTATATCCTTTTTTTACACGGCAGACAGAGCAGACTGGAAAACCAACTGAATATCCTGGAGGAAATGATCAACGAAAAGTGAAAGAAGGCGGGGAGCAATATGGCAGCTAATCGATTAGAAATTATAATTTTGGTAGAGAATTCGGTTTACAAAAATGCGCTTCTGGCCGAACACGGGTTATCATTCTGGTTCAAGTACGGGGATAAGGAATATCTTTATGATACCGGACGGCGGGGTCTGGTATTAAAACATAATGCCGGGAAACTGGGCCTTAACTTGAGTAATTTGTCAGGTGTTTTCCTCAGCCATGGACATTTTGACCATACAGGTGGGCTCAAAGAATTATTGAAACTTTATCCTGTGATACCTGTTTATGCTCATTCTGCTGTCTTCCGTCCTAAATTAGCCCGGATTGAAGAAAATGAACTGGAGAAAAACGGGATCAAGGTTAAAAGAAATGAGATCAAAAATTATATCGAGTTAAAAGATAGCGGAAACCGGATTGAGGGAATTGGATCGGTCGTGGAAATTAATTGCACCAATGATTTTGAAGAGATCAATAAAAAGTTTATTGTCAGAGAAGGAGAAGGTTATTTACAGGATGATTTCCCGGAAGAACAGACCTTATTTATAGAGACCGGTCGGGGACTGGTTGTTATCAGTGGGTGTGCTCACACAGGTATAGTGAATAGTATCAAAAAAATCAGAGAGGTTGCCGGCAATAAGAAGATACATACCCTGATTGGCGGTATGCATCTGGGTGATGCCAGTAAAACCCGGATCAAAAAAACGGTAGAATACCTGCAGACACTTGAACTGGAGAACCTGATTCCCCTGCACTGTACAGGATACCCTGCTATCCGGGAAATGGAAAAAGCTTTTGGTAAAAGATTAAAACACGCTCATGTAGGAGATAGAATCACTGTTTAGGAAATGTATTAAATTTTTTCCGATTTCAACCATACTTTAAACAGTGATTAAGAGTGAAGCTTGAAATTATTTGTTAGAGAATCTTAGTAAAAATCATTGATAAATAAGGTCGAACCACATGGATGTGGTGAGTTAATCCCGAATCAGGACGATTCATGGATTATGAGCCTTATTTTGAGAATGATTTTTACTTAGATGAACCAAATAATTTCTTATGAGCGAGTTATCGCTGTTTAAAGTACCCATAGGTTAAACCTGCTATCAATAAAAAACCTGCATAGCCGGCCAGGGGGTAAAGGTAGTGGACCAGGTTGGAAAAACCGAAGCGGCTGGCAATTAAAGCTGCAATTCCGGCCAGTCCGATAAAAGTTCTATAGGCCAGATCTGAACTTCCGGAATCGATGAACCGGGCTGTAAAACCATAAAGATTGGCAACAGCAGTAGTGTAAATTTCAATCAGCATGATACCACCATATATTAATTTAATCCAGGGGTGGAGATTACCGGCAATGTAAACCATAGGTATTTCATAATTTGCAGCCTGGGGCAGGTTAAGCTCCAGGGTAAAAACCAGGGCCAGAATTCCCAGCCCCAGACCGAGGCTTCCGAAAATGGAGCCTTTTTTTATTTTCTCCTTATCGTTCACTTCTGCACCCAGTGGGGCCAGAACGGCTACAGCAACCACCAGATTATAGGAGGCATATACTACAGCAGATAAAGCCCAGTTGGGAACAGCCGGATTTCCGGGTACAGACTGCTGGAATTTAATCAGGTCCAGGGGTAGATGGGAGAAGAAAGAGATCACTGTAACTGTTATTAAACCGACCATTAGCAGGGGTACAAGCAAACTAATAGCCCTGACCACCCCCCTGATTCCCAGGATGGTTGTGAAGATAGCTAATACTGCCATAATAATATTTCCCAGCAAAACCGGGATACCAAACTGTTGATGGCAGACAGCACCGGCCCCGGCGATCATTGCTGTTAAAGCCCCGAAGAGGAAAAATGTGATACTTATATCTATTCCAGTACCGAGCCACTTGCCCACTGCATATTTTAGAATCTGCTGAAAGGAAGAGGCATTATATTTCATGCCCAGCCTGAGGATGATATAACCATAGGCCATAAAAATAAGGGTGGTCAGCATTAATCCAGCAAAACCACCCAATCCATAATAACCAAAGAACTGTAAAACTTCCTGTCCAGAAGCAAATCCGGCTCCCACTACTGTTCCGATGTAGGTCGCTGCTATCTGGAAGGAAGTTATATTATAACCTGAACAATATTTATCTTTTAACACTGACATATCCCCTTTATGGATAACATTTAATTAATTATTATTCATAAGCCGGGGATTTATAACTATTCTTTGTCTTTAGCGAAGTAACCAGCTACTTTTTCCATTAAGCTACTGATACCCAGGTTCTGGGGACATTTTTCCTCACATTCCTGGCAGCTGATGCAGCTACTGGCTCTGTTTTTTTCATCCATAATATAGTATTTCCTCATGTTTTCATTTTCAACGGTGTCATAATAAAGATGTGAATAGTTGTAAAGCGAGAAATTTCTGGGGATGTTGACCCCATTGGGACAGGGCATACAGTACTGACAATCAGTACACATAATCGGTGTTATTTCCCGGTATTTGTTTCTTATCTTCTTAAATATTTCTCTTTCTACATCATTGAGGCTGTTAATACCTGACTCAGAGGCATACTTAACATTATCTTTGACGTGCTGCATGGTACTCATTCCACTCAATACCAGTGATACTTTGGGCTGATCCCATAACCACTGGAGGGCCCAGTTAACCTGATTTCTATTCTTTTCAAGCTGGTCAAAGAACCCTTGAATTTCTGCTGGGGGTTCTGAAGCCAGGGTTCCACCTCTTAGTGGTTCCATGATTACCACAGCAAGCCCCTTGCTGGCAGCATACTTGAGTCCTTTACGACCTGCCTGATAATCTGTATCCATATAATTGTACTGAATCTGACAGAAATCCCAGTTGTAAGCATCAACTATTTCCTTGAAAAGGGGAAGTTCATCATGGAAGGAGAAACCTATGTATATAATCTTGCCTTCCTTACGAACTTTTTCCAACCAGTTAAAGATATTTAGTTTTTTGCATTTCTCCCAGTCTTTACGGGACAGGGCATGTAAAAGATAAAAGTCTATATAATCTGTCTGTAGTTTT
>JADQBU010000257.1 GCA_016278435.1 Halanaerobiales bacterium | reverse complement strand
CAAATCAACAAATAGACCAATGAAATACTTTTGTAGAGGGGGGATTTTTTTGATCAAGAAATTACTTTCTATTCTTTTAATATCACTTGTTTTACTGTACATAGGAGGGGCTGTACTGGCCCAGGATTCTACTACTCCAGAAACAGGAGATGATACAATCCAACAGCCAGCAGAAAACACAGACCCAGATCAAGTTGGAGATACAGGAGATAATTTAGACTCCGGGGATACAGGGAATACTACTGCTCCTGCAGAAGGTGAGGTAGAAGAACCTGTAGAGGAGCCAGAAACATTAACCGGCTTTCTTGATGGGTTAAACCTGGATGAGGTGACCAGACTGGCTCTGGAAAGGACACTTCCTGATTTTGAAGCAGATTTATCACTACCTGTTATTAAAAATGTGGTAAACAACTATCTGGCTCCAGTGACAGATGAGACCGGTTCGGAAAATCCGGATTCAGATATGACAGATAACCCGGATTCTGAACCAGGCACAGGAGAGACCGAAGACACTGGCGACACTGGAGATGGGACTGATACCGGGACAGATTCTGAGACCGATCCAGGAACTGAATTGGATTCAGGCACAGAGCCAGCTCCTGAGCCAGAAACAGTTTCAGAAAGTATACCAATAGGAGCAATTCTTACTACTTTAAACAATTTAAGAAGCTCAGTTGCAGCGGGATTTGACCCGGAAGAAGTAAGAACAATGGTTGAGAACATGCAGACGGTTGAAAACGCCAGTCAGATGACATTCCAGGCAGCTCTGGAATTGAGGAAAATGACCAGAGAAGATGTTAATGGTGACTATACTGCTGATTTTACTGATGAGATTCAATATATACTTGCTGAAGGCGGACAGCTCCAGGTATCAGAGCTGAAACAGCTGGCAGCCTCCTACAGGAAAGAGGCTCGTGAGCAAGCAAGGAAGGAAAAGAAGGGTATTTCAGAATCTGAGGACGATGAAATGTCGACTTCTGCAACAGCCCAGACTGTTAAAGAGCAGAATAATGGTAAAGGATTGGGAAAATATAAAGACAAGGATAAAGAGAATAACGGCAATAATGGAAAAGGTAAAGGCAGGGAAAAATAAATATTTAATTAGAAGATAAACCAGTCCTGCCATTTCTCCAGTGGAAACCCGGGTCCCAGTAGTTTTCTCAGCTCAGCCAGACTATCCGGTTGGTTGAGGAAGATACTGCGGGCCCTTTTTTCGCCGATTCCAGGTATTGAAGTCAGCTGTTCCAGGCTGGTATTTTTTAATTTAAAAGGCCAGGGAAGAGCTGTGATCGAACGGTAACCGTGGTCGACAACCCTGACTGTCACAAACTCGTTCAGGTCCAGTCTGCCTGGAATTCCAACCAGAATAGGATAGCTTCCCAGCTGCCGGCCGTAGCTTATCTTACCTTCCCGGGTTTCGGTTAAAACATTCTCCAGAATAGTGCCAGTGGGGAAGACCCGCTGCAGCATAGGTTTGTTTATCTCTTTATTTATCCTTTCCTTATATGAGATGAATTTTCCATGATCTACATTAACTACCGGGTATTTATCGAGTCGTACTACCTGCCTGATATTGATTCTCCTCAGCATCAGACCCTGATCAAGTATTTTTTTGAGAAATTCATAATTATAGAACATTGTTTCCGCCCTTTCTCCCAGTAAACCGTGGAGAAAATTGAGCCCGGGTAATAACAGGGGTACTCCTTTTTCCCGTTTTCCGCCGATTTCATTCAGAATCCTGACCGCCTGCAGGGTACCTTCTGCATCGGTTTCAATATTATTCTTGCGGAGTACAACCGGATCAGCGGATTCCAGACCAAAGGCGGCAACATCACCTGGGGTATTATAACGGGTAATAGTCTCCAGTATCTGTCTGGATTCAGGCTCATAACGGACAATACCGGCTGGATTTATATTATCAAGATGTAGCACCTTCAGATCAGGGTCGGCTTCTCTTATCCCACTGTACAGCCTTTTCAGGGCTTCAGGGCTGGGAATCAGTTCTCCTGATTTTCTGCAGGAAGCCTGGTAAGAGAGAAGATCGGTCTGACAGCCCAGACGGTAATAATGGTTACCGGCTGTAGCCAGGGCTCTGACCTCTTCTATTACCTGTTCCGGGGTACGGGTATATGTTATTTTTTTTAATCTTTCGCTACAGAAGGCACAGTGATTAGAGCGCGGGCAGCCGCGAAAAGTCTCAATCTCACAGACCAGGTTGGGATAACCGGGGTGCAGCCTGGTCAGTTCGGCTCCAGCCCTGGCCCATTCTCCGATGAATCTAGCCAGGTTTTCTGGGCTGGTATTAATCTCCTCTTTACTCATAATCTGATAGAGGTCGAGGGCAGCCAGCTCACTGCAAATATGGTCAAAGCCGTTGATATCCCTTTTAACAAGGGTAATCGGTCCTCCCAGCACCTTCTGGGGGTAGAAGAGTTTTTCACCCAGTCGCTTTAACTCGGCCAGAGAGATAGGTTTTCCGCCAAGGTAGTGGCCGGGGACAGTGGTGCCGGCGATAATGATTACGAGGTCAAAACCTTCCATCCATTCATAGTTAAACTGATTCCCCCTGGAATTATCTTCTGAATTTTTCTTGTCTCCAGGATAACTATGGTCATCACGCAGTTGGTCGATCGTTCTATATGTAATTTTTTCCGGATTTAATCCTGCTGTCAGCAGGGCCCCGTAAGTATATCTGATATGGGGAGAAATATAAGGGGGTACTCCCAGGCAGGATGGTTCATCCAGATAACCGTCTATCAACAGGGTTTTTATTTTACTATTATCCATCTTTTATTCTCCTTGTTTGTTGTGATATAATTATATAATAGAGAAGGATAAGGTACAAGTTTGCGAATTATGGCATAAAATGTTAGCAGGAAAAAGAAGAGATAAAGGGAATAACTATTATAGATGATTTAATTATATACTAATATTTATAGAATATAAGGGGAGGAAAAAAAGTTGAAGCGAATACTGATCTTAATGATAGGGATAATATTCTTAACTTCCCTGGCTACTCCGGTAAATGCGGTAACTAATCTCAATATAGATTTTACAACATCTGATGATAATCAACTCTTGAATTTACGCGGGTTGGGAGAAGATTTCGGTTGGAAATTTGATTATTCTCCGGTGGAAAAGACTGTGTATATCTTCAATCAGGGACAGAAGGTTGAATTACAGCCCGGTAGTTTGCAATTCGAAGGCTATAATCTACCGGCAGCACCTGTAATTATTGGTGACAGGACATATATAGAACCTGAACTGGCTGGTATTTTAGTTAGAAAGTTAAATCAGGGGGAAGAGGAAATGCCTGAATTATTAACTGAATTGAAGGTTAAACCTCAGAAGGCCCATCCAGGTGAGTCGATTACAGCTTATATCAAGATAGTAAATATCTCTGAAAATGAGGTTGCTCTGAAATATGCTTCAGGGCAGATTTATGATCTATATCTGTTCAGGGATGGGCAGGAAGTCTGGCGCTGGTCGCAAGGAAAATATTTTACCATGGCTCTGATCAAGAGAGACCTGGGTCCGGGAGAGAAGTTGGATTATACAGTTGAGATACCTTTAAATCCCGATCTTGAACCTGGCAAATATATTTTAACCGGAGAGATAGCAACCGAGAATCCACTCAAATTAAATGAAATTGAAATAGAAATATATTAGTTGCAAATCATAATTGAAAATGATAGAATATTAATGGCTCTGCCAGAATAAGCTAAATTATTAAATACAATCCGGTTTTATTTCAATTGAAATAATACCGGTTTTTTCCTTTAACAGATAAATTACCTCTTATAATGTTCGGAACACTGGGTATAATATTGAGTAAATATGATATATAAATGCCGGGTGAATATGAAGGGAAAATGTTTCACGGGAAACAAATTATGGAAAATGAGGTGGTTTTTTGAAAATTATTATACCATTAATTTCACCTATAGGTGATACTCTTTTTGCAACACCTGCACTTAAAGCTTTAAGAAAGGGCTACCCTCAGGCAGAGATTGAAGTGATAGCTTCCCTGGATAACAGGGATATACTGGTTGAGAATAATAATATAGATAAATTGATTGTAACCCACAGTAAGGCTCATTTGCTTTCAACATTGATGGAATTAAGGAATAATAACTATGATTTGCTTGTTGCCCTGTCTACGGCAGGCAGTTATCTCAGTTATCTGATTAATGCCCGGGTAAAACTTGGCTACAAAGGTGATGACCTGGGCTGGGTCTATAATGTAGAAGTGCCGGATAACCGTAACATGCATGCTGCGGATTATGCTCTTGAGATAGCTAGAGTAGCCGGGGGTATTCCTGATGAAAACCCTACCCTGGAATATGCTATTGCAGATGATGATTATTCACTTCTCCAGAAAATAGGGGGGATTACTCATTTTCCTCAGATTGCAATTCATCCCGGAGGCAAATATTTCACCTTCAAACGCTGGCCTACACACAAGTTTAACGAATTGATTAAAACAATTGACCGGGAGTTAGGTACTCAGGTAGTATTAATTGGCGGTAGGGATGAGAAGGAACTGGCAGAGGAAATAGTCGATGTAAATTATAATTATTATCATTATCCTCTCAATTTGATAGGTGATTTAAACTTACAGGAGACGGCAACTCTGCTGAAGATGACCGATTTCTTTATCGGTAATGATTCAGCTCCCCAGCATATAGCTGCGGCCATGAATACTCCTGTTATTTCTCTGTTTGGTCCTACCGATCCTGTAAATTTTCATCCTTATGGTACTGAATATGAGATTGTTCGTTGTGATGTGGACTGCAGTCCCTGTTTTTTCTGGTTGGGGGATTTAAAACAGTATATACCATCCTGCCTGCCCTCCTGGATCAGAGATTCAGGGGTTAAATGTATGGATAACATTAGAGTTGAAGATGTAATGGAGAAGGTGATGAGAGTAGCTACTTATTCACCATTATCCGGTTTTCTGGCCTGAGTTAATAAGGAGGGTTAAGTACGATGAAGATTGGTTTCTTTTCTGATAGTTATAAACCCTATATGAGTGGGGTAGTTAAATCAATAGAGAGTTTTACCGGGGAACTGCGAAAAAGGGGTCATGAAGTATATATTTTTGCTCCTGATTATCCTGGTGTTGAAAATGAGGACTATATTTTTCGTTATAAATCTATACCTGCCCTGACCAATCCCGGTTTCCGCCTTCCGATACCAATTTCACCTGCAGTTTTTTCTGAGGCAAAAGAAATCGGACTTGATATAATACATACCCATTCTCCTTTTCTGATGGGGTGGTTGGGTAGAATTACTGCCAGCAGATTGGATATACCCCTGGTCTTTACTTATCATACTTTGTATGATAAGTATGCACATTATGCACCCTTTGCCCGGGGATTGGCCCGGAAACTGGCAATTAAATATAGTCGGAATTACTGTCAGGCCTGTGATCTGGTTATTACCCCCAGTGATTATGTAAAAAGGATGCTATCCGGGTATAATATTACTACTCCCTTAATTACTATTCCTACCGGAATTAACTTAAAACCCTATCAGGATGGAACAGATTTTCCCCTCAGGGAAAAGTATAATCTGCCTGAAAATGAAAAGGTGCTTCTTTTTGTAGGTAGGCTGGGCAAGGAGAAGAATGTTGAATTCCTGATTGAGGCCTTCCGGGAGATTAATAGCTATTTGAACGGAGTAAGTTTAATCATGGTCGGTGATGGTCCACTAAGAGCTAAGCTGGAAGCCCAGATTGAAGATTATCACCTGGAGGATAAGATTAAACTTGCCGGCTGGCAGCCGCCGGAAAAAGTAGTTGATTATTATCTAGCAGCAGATCTGTTTGTCTTCCCATCTGTGACTGAGACCCAGGGTCTGGTAACCCTGGAGGCCATGGCAGGTGGCCTGCCGGTGGTAGCAGTCAATGAGGCCGGTTCGACTGTGATGGTCGATAGTGGGTTAAACGGCTTACTAGTCAAGGAGGATACACATATTTTTGCCCAGAATGTTATTGAACTGATAACCCATGAGCGCCAGTACCATTTATTCAGAAAAAATGCTGTTAAAAAGGCAGAGAGTTGTTCTATTCAGAATATGACACAGAGATTACTGGATTCCTATCAGGGTTTAATTGCGGACCAGGCTGGTTATAATAAGTATCTGGCTTAGTGGGGGCAAAAAACATACAAGAACAGTTGAAGGTGTTTTTATGGAGTTATCAAGGAAACAGATAAAAAGAGGGATAATACTTTCAGTCAGTGTCAGTATTGTGGCACTGTTGCTGGTTATGCTTCTGACAAGAGAAAACCTGACTCTGAAGACGTTTACAAGGGTCAGGGTTAGTTATTTGATTGCTGCGGCTGTGATTACACTGGTCTTCTGGACTTTGAAAACCCTGAAATTGAAAGTCCTGGCCCGGAGCCTCGGCGGCAGGATTTCTTTTTCTAAACTTTTTTCAATCTATGTTGCCAGTGCCTTTGTTGCTCATGTTACTCCTTCATCATCGGGTGGTTTACCCTTTATGGTCTATTTTGTTCACCGGGAAAGGCTGCCTCTTGGTAAGTCAACAGCCCTGTCTGTATTTGAAAACATGTCTAATGTAATTTTTTACATGGTTATTGCACCAGTATTACTGCTGGTCTGGGGGAATCATCTCCACCTGGGATCAGTAATAACCCGGTTATTCTACATAGCTGTAGTTTTAGTTATTATCTTTATTATCGTCAGTTTTGTGCTGGTATTCAATACCCACCTGGCTCTGGTTTTTGTCAACTGGTTGACCGGTCTGGGTCTTGTAAATAAAATTTTCAGTAGAGAGAGCCTGGAAAAATTTAAAAACTTTATTGAAACCGAGATAAATTATTTTAATCAGGGTTTCCAGCTTTTGATCAAGAAAAAAAAGCAGCTTGTTTTACTCATTTTTTATACTATTCTTTACTGGTTATTCTACCTCAGTATCGCTCCAGTTCTTTTACTTGGCCTGGGGCTGAAGGTTGCCGTACCTCCGGTGATACTGGCTCAGCTGGTTTTTAATTTTATTCAACCGGTTATCCCGACACCGGGCGGGAGTGGGGGAGCGGAGTTGAGCTTTGCCTATCTTTTTAAATTCATGGTTCCCGGCCCCTTGCTGGGTGTTTTTGTCGCCCTCTGGCGCTTTTTTATTTTCTATGCCAGTTTGATTGTAGGGGGGATTTGTTTTATTCAGCTAGTCCAGGGGACCGATTATTTGAATTGATTTGATACTTATTTAATATTTACAGGAAATGAGTAAGGGCCATTTGGTATGGCCCTGGGTAAGTACCTGTTACTATACTTTATTTTGTCGTAATCTGGGGTCTAGATTGTCTCTTAAAGCTTCTCCAAATAAAGTAAAACTTAAAGTAGCTAATATTAAAGCTATACTTCCGAAAATTACCATCCAGGGAGCAGTTCTAATGTATGAATATCCAGTTCTTATAATAGTTCCCCAGCTGGGTGTTGGAGGTGGAACTCCCAGTCCTACAAAACTCAAGGTAGCTTCAAAAGTAATTACAACCGGGATATCCATAGCTGCCTGAATAAAAATTGGACCAATTACATTTGGCAAAATATGTTTAAACATTATTGACATTGTTGATGCTCCAATTGCTAAAGCTGCAGTAACAAATTCTTTTTCTTTTACTCTCAGAGTCTGGGCTCTGATTAATCTGGCATAAGCTGGAAATCTTGTAATTCCTATAATTACGATGAGCATCCATAAGTTGGGGCCGGTCATGGCGATAATTGTCATTGCGAATAGTAATGCAGGAAAAGATTTGATAATATCAAAGACTATTAAAAGTGTGTTACCAACCCTTTCAGAACTATAGCCGGCCATTATTCCAAAGAATATGGCCAGAATAATACCAAAAGAAATAGTGGAAATTGAAACAAAAAGAACTATTCTTGAACCAAAAACTAATCTACTCAGTATATCTCTACCAAGATTATCGGTGCCAAAGAGGTGTTGTGAACTTGGACCGGTAAGACGGTTAAAAACATCAATAGAGCTAGGTTCATAGGGAGCTATTAAAGGTGCAAATATAGCAACAAAAAGAACAAATAGTATTAATATAAAACCTATTTTACCTAAGGGGTCAGAAAATACTCTTTTTATATTTGATTTTTTATATTTTTTTATTAATTTTTTAATCACCTGAATCACTCGCTCCTAACTCTGGGGTCAATAATTCCATATGATAAGTCTGCTACTAAATTAGCCAGACTGTATAATAAAACTGCTATTATTAGTCCTCCCTGTACTATGGGATAATTTCTGGATTGTATGGCATTAAAAATCAGAAATCCAAGTCCCTGGCGATGAAATATAATTTCTACTAATACAGCACCTCCAAGTAAATTACCAAAGCCTACTCCAATAACAGCAATCACCGGAATTAATGCTCCCCTTAATATATGTTTGAAAACAACTACATATTCTTTCAACCCTTTTGCTTTTGCAGTTCTAACATAATCTTCAGTCATTTCTTCTAAAACAGAGGCTCTCATAATCCTGGCAATATATCCTATCCATCCCAGAGCAAGGGATAAACTTGGTAAAATTAAGTGCCATAGTTGACTCAATATATCTCCTGGTTCACCACTACCCATAGCTGGAAACCAATCAAAATAAACAGCAAAAATTAATAGAAATAAAATACCGGCCAGGAATGAAGGAATCGTAATCATGGAGATTGAAATAAGCCCTGTAATTCTATCAAGTAAGGAATTCCTGTAAGCGGCAGAGTAGGTTCCAAGGGGAATACCTATCACACTGGCGATAAATATACTTGAAAAAGCTAATACAATTGTATGTGGAAGGGCATTAATTACAAGTTTACTTACTGGCATATAATTTAGCACATCTGTTCCCAGATCTCCTTTTAATATATTTATGATAAATCTTGCTAACTGGAGATAAATAGGTTTATCTAACCACATCTGTGTTCTAAATTTTTTAATTATTTCCGGGGTGGCTCTGGGCCCCAGTAAAACAGTAGCTGGGTCTCCTGGCAAAAATTGAATTATAATAAATAAAATTGTCATCGCACCCAGTACTGTGATTAAAGTAATTAATAATCTTCTTAATATGTATTTAATCATTATTTATAAATCTTTCCTCCTTTCAAAATGTATAACTATTAAACTCATTCTCACAAGCAGGACCATTAGAAATTATTAATTCTCGTTTAGCTGGGACCATGATAAAAGAAGAACAGGTAATTAATCTCTTGTCCTTTTCTTTCTGCGGGTCAGGATGTCTACAAATAGACTCTGGAAAATTAACATGGTCTCTCATAAAATCCTGGCAAGAAGAGACATCTATTTTACCACGGTTCTCCTCCAACTTCCTATTTATCCTGTTCTGGCGAATTATTGTTGAGGCAGAATATTCACTGGCTACCCTGGCAATATTTTGTTGACGGTCCAGTTTCTCTGAAAGATAGTGATTTGCGTGCCCAAAATAGCTACAACTATAAGATATATGAACATCATCTGGAGTTGCTTCCAGGTTGTAGATTTCACTTTCATCAGCTATTAAAAAATTAAAACAACCCGCTCTTTCAACTTTCAAAACAGTTGCAATTGCCTCACCGATAGTATTTTGTCTGAGAATCTGATTAATAATGATATAAGTAGGTACACCGACTTTTATTTTCAGTCTGGGTACAGAATTCCAGACAAGACTTAGTCCTTTTGAGTTAATACCAGCACCAGACAATAATCCGGCATAAGTATAAGCTAAAATATCGGGTTCATTACTATTTTTTTCTTTTAAAATAAAAGCTCCACAGTTTTCACATAAATTTTTTGAGATATCCCAGGTTTGTCCGATAAGGGTCTCACCATCTCTGGTAGCAGTTCCTGTAGCCGCAAAGGCAGTACAGTTATGGGAGGAAAACCCTGATTTTTCTTCGTGTAAGTGAATCATTGCAATCTCTTCATAAAGTTTATCTGATCCCTGAGCAATACCTTTTAATTCTTCTGTAATAATGGGGGAAACTGCTTCAATATAGGGAATATGTTTTTTTACATGATTCAATATTTCTGTTTTAGATGTTTTATCATTTTCAAATGTTGAATAGAGATAGTTGATCAAGTTATCTATTTCTTTTTTCTTTTCTTTACCATACTGTCTTCCCTTTGAAAATGGGTTGCCAGAAATCTCCAGAACATCATAATTTTTTTCTATTTTCATAAATTTATTTCTCCTCACTAAACTAAATAAAGAAATATTTGAGTTAAGACAGGCAAGATAACTTAAGCTACCTTGCCCATCTTATAAATTAAATTAATTCTGTTTTTCCCAGTATCTGTATTGATTATAGTGCCCAAGAAAAACAGGTTCTACTTTTTTATTGCTAACATATGCTTTAGCGCCGTGTGTAATCCAGATTAATGCTGCATCTTGATCCAGAAGTTTCTGCATTTCAATGTACATTTGTGCTCTTTTATCAGTATTCATCTCAAGAGCAGCCTCTTTAGCTAACTGGTCATATTTTTCATTTGACCATTTAATGAAATTCCACTTTTCAATCTGAGCAGAGGTAAACCATTCAACCCAGTAACCTGGGTCAAGAGTTAGACTAAATGTTTCATAAAACATTCCGGGATGGGATTCCTGACCGAGATACTGATACCAGGCTGAACTTTCAATAACTTTAATTTGCAGATCTATTCCAACTTTTTTTAAGTTTTCTTTAACAATTTGAGCTACATTCATATAAGTTGGATCATTTGTTGTTACAAAGGTAGTTTCAAAACCATCAGAATAACCTGCTTCATTTAGCAACTGTTTTGCCTTCTCTAAATTAACTTCGTATTTTGGGGCATTATCCCAATGCCCTAAAATGCCCTCTGGAATCATTGTATAAGCCCTTTTCGGTACATTGTTAAATGCTCCTACAATAATCATTTCGATATTGATGGCATATCTCATGGCTTTTCTTACTCGAATATCATTAAAGGGTGGTTTACTATCATTAAATCCTATAAAATAATATTTTAATGTAGAAGGGATATGAATATCTACATCAGGATTTGATCTGTATCTATCAATTGAATCCAGTGAAATTTCTGTAACATCCAAATCTCCTTTATCAAAATTCATCTCACAAACATTTGTATCCAGAATTGGATATAATTCGATTGTTTTAAAATCTGGTTTGGGATCATAATAATCTTCAAATCTTTCTAATACAAGTTTTTGTTCAGGTATCCATTCTTTAAGATAGTAAGGTCCGGAACCGACGGGATTTGTAGCAAATCTTTGACCTAATTCCTGATATGCTTTTTTACTTATAATACTTCCCGATGTATAGGGTAATGTAGTTACAAGTAAAGAGGCTAAGGGTTCTTTTAAAATTATTTTTCCGGAATATTTTCCGGTTACTTCAACATGGTCAAGTGTTTTCCACTCACTTGAATATTCTGAATTTTCATCGGGATTAATGATTCGTTCAAAAGAGAATTTAACATCTTCAGCAGTTAATTCACCATAACCTTTATGAAATTGGATTCCTTCTTTTAATTTAAATGTAATTATTTTACCGTCTTCACTTACATTAAGTTCTTGAGCTGCATCCAACACTACTTCTGAAGACCCGGGTTTATATTTTAACAATTTGCTATATAGGACTAAAGCTATATCATATTCTTTTATCAGATGAGCAGGGTCAAGGGTTTCAATATCGGATCCTAAACGCATTCTTGACTTTATTAAATCATTATCTGCACCTAAGACACAAATGTTTTGCTGAAACTAAAAACAGAGAAGTGATTAAAACTACAAGTAAAATTTTCTTA
>JADQBU010000443.1 GCA_016278435.1 Halanaerobiales bacterium | reverse complement strand
TTTCAGAATTTTAATAATTATACCGAGAGGTCTAATTTTTAAAGATAATAATATTTTCTCCCGGTCGATCTCCTTAATCTCTTTTTTTTCTCTGTAAGCAGAATAAACATACCAGCAGCCAATCCCTATCAGTAAAAGACTGCCCAGTTTCCTGGCATAAAATTCACCTATATTTCCGGCCAGACCGGAACCTATACTTCCACTTAAAAAGATGGCCAGAGCTGATATTGACCCAATAATCATCAGTGAAACAAAACCGGTCTTAATATTTTTTATTCCATATGTAGTCCCAACAATAAAACTATCAATACTGATGGCAATGGATAAAAATAATACCGACCAGATATCCATTATCCAACCCCCTCACATTATAACACCATTATTATATGAGGGGATTTCTCAAGATGTGAATATAGGGATTCTTCAAAGTGTGAACTTTTATTCCTGACAGTGGGGACAGTAGTGACTCGACCTCCCGCCGATCTTCTCTCTGGTGATTTCATGACCACACCTGGGGCATTTTTCTCCCTGTTTCTGATACACCAGAAGTTTATGCTGGAAATCACCTGCTTTTCCCAGGGCATTTACATAATCACTGAAGGTTGTTCCATTATACTTTATACCCTGCTGAAGGACCTCCCTCAGGGCATAATAAAGTCTATCCATCTCCTGTTCGGATAGAGAATCTGCCTTCTTCCCGGGATTTATACCGGCACGGAAGAGGGCTTCATCGGCATAGATATTTCCCACACCGGCGATAAATTTCTGATTTAGAAGCAGGGATTTTATCCCGGCCTTTCTCCTCTTCAACATAGACCGGAATACCTCCGGGGTCAGGTCATCTGCCAGTGGTTCTGGTCCCAGTTCGGCCAGACCACCCGCATCTTCCAGCCGGTCTTCATCTATTAAATAAACCCGTCCAAATTTCCTGATATTATTGAACCTGAGATCCTGACCGTTATCAAGCCTGAATATAATATGGGTGTGTTTATCACATTCCTCTGTTCCATCTTTAATAAGCAGTTTGCCTGTCATCCTCAGATGAATGACAAGGAGCTTACCATCAACTATGTCCTCCCCCAGTTCATCTCCCAGTTTAATCAAAATATACTTGCCTCTTCTATTTATATCTAATATTTTTTTTCCACAAACTTCATCAATAAAAGTTGATATATCTTCGGGAAAACCGACCAGTTTTTCTTCCCTGACAATGACAGATATTATTATCCGTTCTAGTAGCTGTTCTTTTAAATTTCGTACTATAGTAGTAACTTCCGGTAGTTCAGGCATTTATGTCCACCTCTAAATCCTTCTTATCCCTCCAGTTATCTCCTGCCTGCAGGTCAACAATCAGCGGTACACTAATCTCGACAGCATTCTCCATTTTATCCTTTACCAGTTCTGCAACCTCTTCTAAATATTCCTTTTTTACCTCCAGTACCAACTCATCATGGACCTGAAGCAGCAGCCTGGCCTCTGAACTTTTCCCCTTAAGTTCTCTGTAGACCTCAATCATTGCAATCTTCATAATATCGGCAGCACTACCCTGGATAGGGGTATTGATAGCCGTTCTCTCAGCAAAACTGCGTCTATGATAGTTTCTGCTTTTAATTTCCGGTATGTAACGGCGCCTATCAAAAATTGTAGTTACATAGCCGTCCTCTTTAGCTTTTTTCTTGATATCATTCATATACTTATTAACTCCAGAAAATCTCTGAAAATATCTCTTGATATATTCTTCTGCTTCATTTCGGGGAATTCCCAGATCCCGGGATAGGCCATAAGCACTCATACCATAGGCTATACCGAAATTAACTATCTTGGCCATTCGTCTCATTTCGCCAGTTACCTCTTTAGCTTTGACATCAAAGATCTTGCTGGCTGTCTCCGTATGAATATCATCACCGTCTCTAAATGCCTCTTTTAACTCCCTGTCACCACTGATTTCGGCCAGCACTCTCAATTCAACCTGTGAATAGTCTGCCATCAGCAGGGTCCAATCTTTATTTTCGGGAATAAAGGCCTTTCTTATTTCCTTTCCTTCCGAAGTACGGATCGGGATATTCTGTAAATTAGGATCAGTACTGCTTAACCTACCAGTAGCCGTTACCATCTGGTTAAAGCTGGTATGCAGCCTGGATGTCCGGGGATTAATAAGTGGTGGTAGGGCGTCAACATATGTAGAAACCAGTTTTGACCACTGTCTGTATTCCATAACCAGTGGAATAATTTCGTGCTTATCTTCCAGTTCTTCCAGAACTTTAATACCGGTAGAGTAACCGGTCTTTGTTTTTTTGATAACAGGCAGACCCAGTTTTTCAAAGAGTATTTCTCCCAGCTGTTTAGGAGAATTTAAGTTAAATTCCTCACCGGCCAGTTTATAAACCTCATCTTCAATCTGTTTAATCTTTTTCTGCCATCTATCAGACAATTTTTCCAGATAACCCTTATCAAGTTTTATACCATTATATTCCATCTCAGCCAGGATATTTATCAGCGGAACTTCTATATCATGATAAAGCTCAAATAAATTCATTTTTTTAAGTTTCTGCAGTAAATCTTCACTCATCTGAAATAGATTAAAGACCAGGTAACCTGTCCTTTCCGGTTCTTTAACATCCTCTGCAATTTCAATATTTAATTCCTGTTTTAATAACTCCTCCCTGGTCAGTAAGGACTGGGAGGGATTGAGTAGATAATAAGCCAGCAGGGAATCATGAATCTCTCCAGCTATATCAATTTCATATTCTTTCAGAATAATCATAGTTTCCTTGGCATGGAGGATATATTTACCTATTTTTTTATCTATTAGAATATCTTTAATTAGCTCGATAACCCACTTTTCTCCGGGCAGTAAAAAAAGACCCTGCCCGGCAGCAAATACAACAATTCCTTTGAGTTCAGCTCTGACAGGCCGGTTATAATTGTCCAGTATAAAATCAAAAGCTATTTTTTCTTGCCCCTTAAGCTTCTCAACCAGGTTCTTAATATCATCCTCTTCTGTTACTCCCTTAAGTTCAATATCTTCTTCTCCCACTATTTCCTCTTTTTGAAATCTATCGATCAAGCTAGAAAACTCAAGCCGTTTAAAGAGTTTAATTATTTTCTGGCAATCCGGTTCACTCATCTGACAGCCGTCAATTTCAATATCGAGAGGAACATCGGTAATAATTTCCCCCAGCATTTTACTCATCCGGGCCTGTTCAGAATACTTATGGAGATTTTCCTTTCTTTTCTTACCGGAAACCTTATCTATATTATCCAGAACATTCTCTAGAGTTGAAAATTCCTTCAATAGCATTGTAGCTGTTTTCGGTCCTATCCCCGGTACACCCGGTATATTATCAGAACTGTCACCCATTAGGCCTTTTTTATCGATAAGCTGCTGCGGCTCCAGTTCATATTTTTCCCGGACCTTATCCAGATTATAATCCACAATATCAGTAATACCCTTTTTTGTATACATCACCTTGATATCATCAGTTACCAGTTGCAATGCATCCCGGTCGCCTGTAACAATTATTACTTCCAGACCTTCACTCTCACCTTCCCGGGCCAGAGTACCAATAACATCATCTGCTTCATAACCATCGATCTCAAAGATGGGGATCCCCAGCAGATCCAACATCTCCTTGATTAAATCAATCTGTGGTGATAGTTCTTCCGGCATTTTTTTACGGGTAGATTTGTACTCTTCATACTCCTTATGCCTAAAAGTTGGTGCTTTTTTATCAAAAGCAACTGCTAAATATTCAGGATTTTCATCATCAATAAGCTTAAAAAGCATCCGGGCAAAACCGAAAACCGAATTTGTATACTCACCGCTGGAATTGGTCAACAGGGGTAAAGCATAAAAAGCCCGGTGGGCTAAACTATGACCATCAAGAAGAAAGATCCTCTCCTTCAAACCTATCAGCTCCTTTTCTGCTTTAATCATCCAGTAACCAGGAAGATCCTGGCAACTGTCGAATTTATTAAGAAAGATTATAATTATTTCTTTGGAAAAACTATTTCAATCTTTGTACCTTCACCCAGAGAACTTTCAACATCTACACTTCCCTCATGTATATCTATAATCCATCTGGCAATAGCCAGCCCCAGTCCTGTTCCACCGTTTTTCTCGGAACGGGACTTGTCTACCCGGTAGAATCGTTTAAATATATGGGGCAGATCTTCTTCCGGAATACCTCTACCTGTATCACAGACACTTAAAGAAAATTCGTCTCCCAGGTCCTGGACATCAATACTGATTTCCCCACCCTCAGGTGTATATTTTAAACTATTATCCACAAATATCCTCAACATCTGTTTGATCATCTTCCGGTCACCATAAAACTTAACCTGGTCCAGCACTCTGTTCTTAATTTTTACACAATCCCGGGCCAGAACAGATGTCTCCCTTATCATTTCCTGTACCAGGTCATCAACCCGGAATTTGACCTTCTTAATATCCAGGTTATCACTCTCACCCCGGGCTAGAAAAAGTAGTCTCTCGACAAGAGATTTCATATTCTGCACTTCTGTCTTAATCGTAACAATTGCCTCATCTCTAATATCCTCTTCGTTTTTACCCCAGCGGTCCAGTAGATTTATATAACCCTGTATGACAGAGATAGGGGTTCTTAATTCATGTGAGGCATCTGAAACAAACTGCTGTTGTCTTTTAAAAGATTTTTCCAGTCTGTCCAGCATTGAATTAAAAGTCTGTCCTAAATTTGTCAGTTCATCCTCTGGTCCCTCTATTTTTAGCCTCTGACCCAGGTCAGAGATACTGATACTCCGGGCAGTATCTGTCATCTGTTTAACCGGTTTCAGTGTCTTTCTGGTTACAGTATAACCCGCTATGATTGCAGCAAACATCCCGATTAATCCCGTAATAATCAGCAGTGTCAGAAGTTTGCCCAGAAAACGATATTCCAGCGTTACTTCCCGTGCAATCTGAAAATATCCAATTAAAAAACCGAAATTTGATATAACTACACTCTTGGTAATAAATCTTCTGTCACCCTTGTTTAAATACCCATATCCCTGCATAATAGGGATATCCATTCCCTGCAGCACACTGGACTGGGCTACAACATCCTGCTTATAATCCAGTACCCGAAAATAAATGTTTCCTTCAGTCCGGCTTATATCCTGCAAAAACTCAGCATCATCCGGATCCAGTCCACCTTCAATACTGCTTAATTTGGGCAGTACGAACTGTAGTGTATTATCAATGCCATCCCTGGCATTATCTTCTACAAAATTACTGAGAAAGAAATATACCCCTCCATTGAGGACGATAATAACAATAATGAAAATGACTGTATAGACCATTGTCAGTTTCCAGGATATTTTTCTGGGCCATTGAAAAAACTTCATCCTTATTCCTCCCGCAGTACATACCCAACCCCCCGGACGGTATGAATTAATTTATTTTTATATGGGTCATCAATCTTACTCCGTAAATATCTGATATAAACATCTACTATATTGGTCTCACCGGTATAATCATAACCCCAGACTCCATTAAGCAGTTGTTCCCGGGAAACCACTACACCTTTATTTTTCAGTAAATATTGTAACAGATCATACTCCTTTTTAGTCAATTCAATTAACTCCCCGGCCCGTTTAACCTGATATTTGCTGGAATCCAGAATGAGATTATCAGCCCTGTAAATATGTGAATCCTCTTTATCATCACTCCGTCTTAATAGAGCCCGAATTCTGGCCAGAAGCTCTTCTATGGCAAAAGGTTTTGTAATATAATCATCTGCACCGATATCAAGTCCCTTGACTTTATCTGAAATACCATCACGGGCCGTAACCATAACCACCGGAATATCTGAGAATTTACGCATACGAGAACAGACTTCAACCCCATCAATACCGGGCAACATTATATCCAGTAAAACCAGGTCAAACTCTTCATTTTCAAGTCTATCCAGACCACTGTGCCCGTCCTCTTCCAGGTCAACTTCATAGCCTTCATGCAGTAATTCCAGTTCCATAAAGCGGGCAATCTGTTTTTCATCTTCAATAATCAGTATTTTTGCTGACATCTTCCTTCCCCCGTATCTTTTACAATGTTTACATGTTCATTATAACAATAAAACAGCAAAATATCTAATCTAAATCATCCAGACCTTCCCCACAGTTAATTAAAATTATTATAAATGGAAAAAACCGGGAATATCTCATCCCGGCCTTCCTCACGAACTATTCTCTTTTATTGAACTGGTTTATTGGATTTGTTACCAATTTCTGCAAAGATCAACTGGGTATTTCCATTTCTTACTACCTTGAGCAGTATTTTTTCTCCAACTTCTTTACTCTTGACAATCTCTTGCACTTGATCAATATTTTCAATTGGCTGTTTTTCTATCTCTTTTATAACATCATAGGGCTGTAATCCTGCTTTAGCAGCTGGACTATCTTTTACTACATCTACAATCAATACTCCATTAGTATTCTCAAGATTGAAGTAATCCTTTATTTCGTCATTAATCTGTCTGTAATAGATACCAAGCCAGGGTTGAATTACTTGACCACTGCTTTTTAACTGTGCAACAATATCTTTAATCTCATTGATGGGTATAGCAAACCCAATACCCTGTCCCTGAGTACTGACAGCAGTATTAATACCGATAACTTCACCATTAATGTTCAGTAGAGGCCCACCACTATTACCGGGGTTAATGGCAGCATCAAGCTGAATAAGATTACGGTAACTTCTGACCTGTCCCTGACCAGTTGGAATCTGAATCGGTCTACCAAGGGCACTTATTACACCTACTGTAACAGTGTGTTCAAATCCAAATGGATTTCCAATTGCAATCGCCCAGTCACCGGGGCGGATTACAGAAGAATCACCCATAGTAAGTGGTTTTAATTCCTGATCAGTATTTACTTTTAAAACTGCCAGGTCAAGACTGAAGTCTGACCAGACAACCTCTGCCGGAACCGGGTCTTCATTACCTTTTATAGTTACCTCAACCTTATCCGCATCCTGGATTACATGACCATTGGTAACAATATAACCATCATTAGATACTACGAAACCTGAACCAAATGCTTCTTCAGTTCTGGGTTTCTGCATATCCGGTGAAGGCATCTGATCACCGAAGAAGTACTGAAAAAACGGGTCATTGTAAAATGGACTCATATTATTGTTATTGTTATAACCCTGTACTTCGAACTTGCTCGTTACTTTTACTACTCCCTGGTCCGCCTGCTCTGCTATATCTGCAAATACATTTGAACCGGTAACATCCAGTTTATCCGCTGCCTGAATACCGCCCGGCAGAAAACTAATGGACACAAATAGAAGTGCAACTAAAAGTGTAATTGACAATATCTTATTTTTACTTTTTAACATAATCTTCACCTCTCTAAGTATATTTTTTGATTTTTTAGCTGTATACCTTGATTACATGAATCATTATAACAGGTGAAGATTAAAAAATCATTAGTATAAAATTAAAATTTGATTAGAATTATTTTACTTTTCCACCCCAGTTTTCCAGCGCTTTCCTGACTGAACGGGCCATCTCTATAGAAAAATCAGCTCCAGTTTTCCTGGCATACATGTACTGACCAAAATTTTCTGCCTCAAATTTATTATGCGGACTAATACTATGGTCACTGTACATATCACTGAACTCTCCTTCCTCTAATCTTCTGTATTTTTCCTGAAATACTATGTATTTCTTATCAAAGCGGGGTCTTATCTCAGGTCTCTTTTCAGGATAATGACCAAAAACGAGCATAGTGATCGGAAAAACCAGGGGTGGCAAATTAAGCAAATCACAGTGTGTCTCATAATTTTCCATGATATCACCAATATAGCAGGAGCCTATATTCATAGATTCAGCCGCCAGAACTGCATTCTGAGCAGCAATCAAAGCATCACAGCAGCCCAGGAGTAAATCTGCTTCAGAAGGCCCGGAAAACTCCATTCCTCTCCGCTGGCAATAATCTTCAACATTGCAGTAATCATAATAATCGTACCAGCGCTGAAAATCTGCCAGAAAGATCATAACCAGTGGAGCCCGGGCAATAAAGGGCTGATTATCACAGGTTTTACTCAACTTTTCCTTTTTCTCCTGTTCATCCACAGTTATAATGGAATACAGCATCATATTCCCGGCCGTTGGAGCCCGCATCGCACTCCCTATAATTGCCTTCCTTTCCTCTACAGTTATCTCCTGGTCTGCAAACTTTCTCAGTGAAACCCGCCTATTAATCAGATCCAGTGTTTCATTTTCCATACTATCACCCTATCTTAAGTATTTTTCTTTCCATCGATATATAAAATCCAGAATAAACTGGAAGTTGTGGGGGTTGCTTCTAAACAATTTACTTCTGATACCGTTAAATGGAGTATTTTTCTACAGGAAACGGCAGCACCAGATAATTTAAAAGTAGGTTATGAGAAACTCAACCAGCAGTTAGAAGGTATCACACAAGAGCTGGAAAAACTGGGTATCAATGTAGATAGTATTAACAAAAAACCGATCAATGTCTATGAGGAATATGATTTCAAAAATTCGATGAATGGTAAAGGTGAAGAAAGAGTTTTTACAGGATTTAGACTACAGCAAAATCTATTTATTATTTCTAAAAAGGTTGATGAACTGGAAAACCTGGCCTTTAATCCCATGATTCTATTTGAAAAAGGGATTGTAATTAACAGTTCTAATCTGGAATACTACTCTTCCCGGATAGATGACCTTAAAAAAGAAATTATTGCCGAGGCAACCGCAAATGCCCGGGAAAGAGGAATTAAAATGCTGGAAAATACCGATGTTAAGCTCGGTAAAATGCTTTCTCTTAATTCAGGTGTCTTCCAGATCACAGAACCCTATTCAACCAGTGTATCCAGCAGCGGAATTTATGATACATCAACCAGAGATAAACAGATTAGAGTCACCGTCCATGCCGTATTCAGCATAAAATAAGAAAAATAATTGCATAAAAAACCCCCTTAAGCTGTAGAATATTTATCCGCCGGGGGTTTTTTTGTTAATTCTTTATTTCGAACCCTGGGATTTTCAATTTCCTTTCCAGCCAGTTAAAAAACAGGGTTAATAACAGAACCAGTATCAAATAAATTATAGCCACAAATACAAAGGTATCGATAAAGCGAAAGTTGAAACTGGCAATAATCTTGGCCTTACTCATTAACTCCTGGGCTCCTACCAGAAAGGCAATAGATGTATATTTCAAAGTATATATTACATCATTTGACCAGGGTGGAATAACGAATCTTAAAGCCTGGGGCAGGATAATCTTCCGGATAGCAGTAAACTTTGTCATACCCATAGCCAGGCCTGCTGTCATCTGACCTTTATCTATCGATTGGACTGC
This sequence comes from Halanaerobiales bacterium, assembly GCA_016278435.1. GTDB lineage: Bacteria > Bacillota > Halanaerobiia > Halanaerobiales > JADQBU01 > JADQBU01. The sequence continues at coordinate 2,690 of JADQBU010000443.1, read as the reverse complement.
TCCCCTTAAATATTCAGCAACATAAGCCCCACTATTTAAACCAAAAGCAAGCACAGCCGAAGTAAAGGAAGAAAAATTCAGTCCCCAGGAAGGGAGTCCATAGTAAATAATAAATAACTGAGCCAGTAGAGGTGTTCCTCTGAAAAACTCAATATACCACTTACATAAAGTGGAAATTATTCTCGGCCCATACATCCTTCCCATAGCCAGAATCACGGCCAGAACTGCAGACATAGAAACCGCCAGAAAAGTCATTATCAATGTATTAATAACACCATTTCCCAGTTCTGGCAAAATACTAATCCAGTAAGTAATCAATTCCATATCTGATTAATCCTCCCCATAAAGCTGTGTTATTTTCTGCAGAAATTCAATGGTACGCTTCTTTTCAGGATTCATAATCAGCTTTTCTGGAGGACCTTCTTCAACTATTCTACCATTTTCCATAAAGATAATATCATCAGCAACCGCCCTGGCAAAACCCATTTCATGGGTTACCACCAGTAATGTCATACCTTCCAGGGCAAGTTTGGTCATATTATCGAGTACTTCTCCCATCAACTCCGGATCCAGAGCAGAAGTTGGCTCATCAAACATAATAAGTAACGGGTCCATAGCCAGAGCTCTCGCTATACCAACCCGCTGCTGCTGCCCCCCTGAAAGCTCAGCTGGATATTGTTCTGCACAGTCAGCCATTCCTACACGTTCCAGTTCATACATAGCCTTTTCCCGGGCTTCTTTCTTTTTTTTCTTTAATACCTCAGTTAACCCAACCATAACATTTCCCAGAGCAGTTAAATGATTAAAAAGATTAAACTGTTGAAAAACAAAACCCTTTTTCTGCCTGATTTTATTTATTTCTCTTTCGGAATAGATAATTTCCTCACCTTCTAACCAGATCCTCCCTTTATCAGGGGGATTAAGATAGTTAACACAGGTCAGTAAGGTGCTTTTACCGGTACCAGAAGGCCCGATAATAACTTTCGTCTGCCCCTGTTTAATATTAAGAGAAATACCCTGTAGCACTTTATTTGTTCCGTAAGATTTATGGAGATCTTCTACTCTCAATATTTCTTTTCTTTCCTCCACATATATTCCCTCCCTGAAGCATTGTTTAGAATACTAATTACTAATTTCAAAACCAGGTATCCTGTAATGTTTCTCAAGTAAAGACAATAAATAAGTCCCACCACGGGTTATTATTAAATAAATAACGGCAATAATCATAAAAATATCCATGGGATTATGAAGTACAGTGATAATCAACCTTCCTTCTTTTAAAATCTCGACAACCCCGATGGCAAAAGCAAGTGAAGTATCCTTAATGGTAATCGCATATTCATTTGATATGTAAGGAAGTGATAATCTTAACATCTGAGGCATAATAATCTTGACAACAGCTCTTAATTTACTCATCCCCAGCGAACGAGCAGCAGTCATCTGACCCCTGGCAATAGATTGAATTGCTCCCCGAAAAAATTGCGATTGATAGGCAGCAGTCCTGAGACCCAGAGCCAGTACAGCCGCTAGAAAGGGAGAAAGATTAAACCCAAAATACCATAGATATAATATAACCAGGGCAGGAAGACTCCTGAAAACCCAGGCAAATCCTGCACAGAATAATGATATGAATTTATTACCATATACCTGGCCAATAGCAATAATATTACCAACAACAAATCCAAAAATAAAAAAAGAAAAACCCAGTTTAATGGTAACAATAACTCCCCGAAAAAGTCCAGGAAGATATTCAATCATAATTAATTCCCCCCAGTTTATTGCAAGTTAAGGAGTTCCAGAAAAAACTGGAACTCCCCGTTTTTATTTTATACTACATATATTTATTAACTATTTGATTGAATTTACCCGATTCCTGTATTTTTTTCAGACCATCATTTAACATATTCAATAATTCAGTATTACCTTTCTGTACTGCATAACCATATTTTTGGTCTGTGGGGAAGGTAGCAATTATTTTCAAAGGTAGTGCTTCTACAACTGGACCAGCACTACTCATATCTTCCAGGGTAGTATCGGCTTTTCCACTGACTACAGCCTGTTCCGCCTCATCCTGCCCCGAATACAGTACCTGATTTATATCAAAACCTTCATTTACTCTATCACGAACCCAGTTGCTCCAGGTAGTACCCCTTTGATTGGCTACAGTAGCACCTTTACTCAAAGCAGTAAGTACATTCAGGTTAGAATCCTCATGAACCAGGACAACCATCTTACTGGTCCAGTAGGGATCGGTGAAATCAACCTGGGCAGCTCTTTCTTCAGTAATAGTCATTCCGCCACCGGTCATATCGATCTTACCCAGTTTTAAAGCCGGAATCAATGAATCCCAGGATAGAATCTTCCATTCTACATTAAATCCTTCTACCTCGGCAATAGCTTCAATTATTTCAATATCTATACCTGCTTCTTCTCCATTTTTATCTCTATAATCCCAGGGTGCCCAGGCCAGTTCAGTACCAAAAACATAAGTAGGTTTATCTGCTGCACCAGCCATACCGGAAATCATGGTCATTGACATCAACAGAGTACTCAGAACAATAAATACAAACATAATCTTAATATTTTTAGAAATTGTTCTCAAGATTAATTTTCCCCCTTTAATAAATTTTCGAAATATTTATACTTTCTCGACTTCTACATTTTCTCGTTATCCGAAAATTTTAAAAATT
>JADQBU010000255.1 GCA_016278435.1 Halanaerobiales bacterium | reverse complement strand
TTTAACCTGATATGTACCCGGTCTATTAACCTCACCCATAACAAGAATACCAAGTTGCTGGTATTTAATCAGGGATATATTAACCCGGGGCTCAATAACATACTCGCTAAGTTTTTCTGAAAGTAGATCTGTCAGTTCCACAATAGTAAGTCCGGCTGCCTCGACCTCTCCCACCAGGGGAAAAGTAATACTTCCATCAGGTCCAATTATTGCATCCTGCTGCAGGTCGCTATGACCCCAGACAGATATAGCAATCTGGTCACCACTATTTAATCTATACTCCCCGGCCAGAACCGGAATCTTTATCAAAATAAGAATTAAAAATATCATTAAAATTATACTAAATTTTCTTCTCATTTAGCTACCCCCAGAATTCTAAACTATTTAAAAAATTAATCAGTAATTATAATATTTCCAGATAAATGACAAAAATCCTGCTTAAATAACCAAGCAGGATAATATAACCCAAAATTTTTTACCATTCTTTTGCTTTTTACAATATCTTCCTATTTACGTGGTTTTAAGTTCTACATCAAAAGACTCCTTATTTTACCCATAAACCAGCTCTGTTTGATTTTTTCAGGATCCATAAAGTTGAGTTCCTCATCATTAATCACAGCAGCTGCATTTTCCAGATACTGTTCGGCGTAGGGTCCGGTTAACCTTTTTAATTTATTTAATCCCCGGCCCAGGCACTGATCTCTCCGCCCTGTACCATGGAGATCAGAACCGATAAACTGAACCAGATTGTTCTTGACCAGTTTTACTGCTATTTTCTCAACATCAGACCCAAATACCCCCAGCAGACTGCTGGCATTTACCTGGGCCAGAAAGCCATCTTCTATCCAGTAATAAAGCAGATCAGGGTTGGCCTGAACAGGTTCATACCTTTCCGGGTGAACTATAATCGGTTTATAGCCCATGACCTTCAGACTATAGAGCACATTAACAGTATATTCCGGTACTATATCTGGTGGAAATTCCAGCAGAAAATAACGGCTATTATTAATAGTCAATATTTCACCTTCCTCCATCTTGCGGGGAAGATCCTGAGATATGTAAGCCTCTACACCGGGATATAGGTCCAACTTAATATCATTTTCAGCCAGGGCAGCCTTAAGTTCTTGAATTTTTTCCTGCACCAGGCCCGGTGTTGATAAATATCTACCCTCCCGGTAATGAGGAGTAGCTACTATACCGGTTATGCCCTGTCTTTCAGCTTCCCGGGCAATCTCTAAAGATTTTTTAATATTTTCTACACCATCATCAATATCTGGTAAAATATGAGAATGTATATCAATCAATTGAGTCTCTCCCTTTCAGTATAAACAGAATGATAATAAAAATATGTTATTTTTGATATAATAACTATTAAAGCGACCTTTTTCGCTTATTTTTTACCCATCCGTATTATTATATAATAAATAAATTCAGATTTCCATAGTCCGAAAGTATTAATTGTGATTAATGTGTGATAATTTTATGATTTTAAAGCAATAAGTCAGGAGGTTAGTATGAAAGAAAAAGTTGTCATAATCGGTTCAGGCTTTGTTGGTTCAACTATTGCCTATTCTATTATGAATCAGGGGCTGGCCCGCGAAATAGTTTAGATTGATATTAACCGGGAAAAAGCAGAAGGAGAGGCAATGGATTTAAACCATGGAGCTGCCTTTGTCAAACCTGTCGAAATCAAGAGTGGAGGTTATCAGGATTGTGAGGGAGCAGGTGTAATTATCATAGCTGCAGGAGCCAATCAAAAACCCGGTGAAACAAGGCTCGACCTTGTCCTGAAGAATACGGAAGTCTTTCAAAGTATTATTCCCAGAATAACTGAAAATACCCAGGAAGGAGTTCTACTTGTTGTTTCCAATCCGGTTGATATTCTAACATATGTATCCTACAAACTCTCTGGATTTCCCAGGCACAGAGTGATAGGTTCGGGAACTGTACTGGATACCTCGCGTTTCCGTTTCTTGTTGAGTGAACACTGCCAGCTAAATTTCTGTAATATTCATGCCTACATTATCGGAGAACACGGAGATCGCGAAGTAGCAGCCTGGAATTTAACCAATATAGCAGGGATACCATAGGGTTATCGGACCAGGAAGAATCGGCATTGAATCAGCAGAACTTCTGCAGGGAATAATATCCAGACTGGATATCGAGGAAAAAGAAGAGGTTACAGTGTGAACTTCACCACCTAAATCAAAAACAAGATTTGGATGGAGTTTTCTTGGCTGTTTTAGATAAATGGGCGGGAAAATAATAAGTTGGTGTATAATAATATAAACACAAATTACAGCAGAACACAGAACGCTCTGCTCAGTCAGATCATCATTTTACTCTTCCACAGCCTGGAAACCAATATCACTACGGTAATGCATATCATTGAAATTGACCATATCTACACATTGATAGACCTGGTTAAGTGAATCAAAAAGGCCGTCACCCAGAACTGTTATGCCCAGAACACGCCCATTATCGGTCAGATACTTATCCCCATCACGTCGGGTACCGGCATGAAAGACCAGAACATTATCATGTTTCTTGAGTTCCTCCAGCCCATTTATTTCCATTCCGGTATCAAAGGCAATAGGATATCCTCCTGAAGCCAGAATTACACAGACAGCCGTCCTTTTATCCCATTCCAGCACCAGGTCTTCCATTCTGCCTTCCATAACTTTTTCAATAACTTCTATCAGGTCATTCTGTAAACGCGGGAGAATAACCTGGGTCTCCGGGTCACCGAAGCGGGGGTTGAAATCAAGCACTTTGGGGCCCATATCAGTCACAATTAGGCCGGTATATATTATCCCCTTGTAATCTATCCCCTCTTCCTGAAAGGCCCTTATTGCGGGTTTCATGATCTCCTCACAGATTCTTTTTTCCATATCTCCAGAAATAAAAGAAACCGGCGAATAAGATCCCATACCACCTGTATTGGGGCCTTCATCCCCATCAAAAACCGGTTTATGGTCCTGTGCTGGCGGTAGGGGAATAATATGCTTGCCGTCTGTCAGGGCTATAATGGAAACCTCCCTGCCTGCCAGAAAATCTTCAATAACAATTCTTTGCCCGGCACTACCAAAAATCCTGTCATCCATAATTTTATCTACTGCCGCAAAGGCCTCTTTTTTTCGGGTAGCTATCACTACCCCTTTCCCCCGGGCTAGACCTTCAGCCTTGATTACCAGGGGATAATGAGCCTCGTCCAGATATTCCAGGGCCTCTTCCGGGTCCATAAATACTTCGTATTCAGCAGTAGGTATCCTGTATTTTTTGAGAATGCTTTTGGCAAAGACCTTGCTTCCTTCTATCCTGGCAGCCTTCTTATTGGGGCCGAATATTTTTAATCCCCGTTCATTGAAAAGGTCGACTATTCCGGCCACCAACGGTTCTTCCGGGCCAACTAATGTCAGGTCAATCCGGTTTTCCTCTGCCCAGTCAGCCAGTCTCTCGATATCCCGGTAATTTATTGCTACCCGCTCTGCCAGATGGGCCATTCCATCATTACCGGGGGCAGCATATATTTTATCAACCCTTTCACTCTGAAAAATTTTCCAGACCAGGGCATGTTCCCGCCCTCCCTTGCCAATTACCAGAACTCTCATCTTTATCCCCCTTAAATTCCTTTATTATCCTATTGCTGAAACAGGCTACCCTTACTAAAACAGAACATCCTATCAATCCTTATTAATCGCTTCTTCCCTACCGGGGCCGACCCCGATAATTCTAATCGGTACCCCTACCATCTCTTCTATACTCTCCAGATAATGACGGGCATTTACAGGCAGATTGCTGTATTCCCGTATTGAACTGATATCTTCTTCCCAGCCAGAAAACTCTTGATAAACCGGCTTAATATCCTGGGCACAGGCCGGGTACTCAGCGATATTTTCTCCATCCTTCTGGTAGGAGGTACAGACCAGTAGTTCAGCAAGCCCGGTCAGAACATCAAGCTTGGTCAGGGCTATCTCGGTCAGCCCGTTAACCCGGACTGCGTGTTTCAAAAGTGGGATATCGAGCCAGCCACAGCGGCGGGGTCTTCCGGTTGTAACACCGTACTCATGGCCCTTTTCCCGCAGATATTCTCCAATCTTATTCTTCTGTTCGGTGGGGAAGGGTCCTTCTCCTACCCTGGTTTGATAGGCCTTGGTTACCCCGATGACCTCATCAATCTCGGTCGGTCCAATTCCAGCTCCAGTACAGACACCACCGGCAGTTGGATTGGAAGATGTTACATAGGGATAGGTACCGAAATCTATATCAAGCAGGGTTCCCTGGGCTCCTTCAAAAAATATTTCTTTATTTTCACGACAGGCTTCTTCAATTAAAATTGCTGTATTGATAATATGGGGACGGATCTTTTCAATTGATGATCTATACTCAGCTTTAATCTCTTCTATATCCAGAGGCTGAACCCCATAAACCTTTTCCAGAACAGTATTATGATAATCAAGGCTCTCTTCCAGTTTCCTGGTAAACTGTTCTTCATCCAGGAGTTCGATCATTCTGATTCCCCTCCTGGCAATTTTATCTGTATAGACCGGTCCAATTCCTTTTCCAGTTGTACCGATCTTACCTGCACCTTTTCTCTCTTCCTCCAGACGGTCCAGTAACCGGTGGTAGGGCATAACTACATGGGCAATCTCACTTATATAGAGATTATCCAGGTTAATTCCCCTTTCTTCCAGTCCTTCCATCTCCTCGACCAGGGCCTGGGGATCTATTACCACACCATTGCCCAGTATATTAGGTTTATCTGGATATAAGATGCCGGAAGGGATCAAATGTAATTCAAATTTATTATCATCGATTACCACTGTATGGCCGGCATTATTCCCTCCACTGTAACGGACAACCAGATCCGCTTTCCGGGCCAACATGTTGGTTACCTTTCCCTTTCCTTCATCTCCCCACTGTGTTCCTACTACTATTTTGTTTGCCATCTAATTTGCTTAAACCTGTATAGTTTAAGCTTCCCCCCTTCTATCGGTTCTAGAGTCCCATTCTCGCAAAGATAAGGTCGATATTTTCCAGAAAGTTAAAATAATTAAAGACATTTTCCATTTCTTCATCTGTCAGAAGCTTACTAATTTCAGGGTCTTCCTTAATCAATTCCAGATAATCTGTACCATTGTTCCAGGCTGTTAGTGCATTGCGCTGAGCAAGTTCATAGGCCTTCTCCCGGGTAAGATCTTTATCTATCAGGGCCAGCATAACCCTCTGTGAGAAGACAAGACCCCTTGTTCTATCTAAGTTTTCCGTCATTCTATCTTTATTAATTTTCAGTTCCTTTAGTACTGTTATAAACTTATTTATCATATAATCCAGGAGAATCGTGCTGTCAGGCAGGATAATTCGTTCTACAGAAGAGTGGGTTAAATCTCTTTCATGCCAGAGATTAACATCTTCCAGAGCCGGTACAACATTACCCCTGATAACCCGGGCCAGCCCACTAATCCTCTCCGAAATAATGGGATTCTTTTTATGCGGCATGGCCGAAGAACCCTTCTGTCCACTGTGAAAGCCTTCTTCTACCTCGAGGATATCTGTCCGGTGTAGATTCCTGATTTCTGTTGTAAACTTTTCCAGGGATGATGCTATCAGAGCAAGTCTGGTGACCAGATCAGCATGACGGTCACGCTGCAGAATCTGGCTTGAAACCAGGGCCGGAGTTATTCCCAGTTCGGCACAGACCATCTCCTCTACCCTGGGGTCGATACTGCTAAATGTACCGACAGCACCCGAGAGTTTTCCCACAGCGACTATTTCTCTGACCTGCTCCATCCTGGTCAGATGACGGTTAATCTCCTGATACCAGGTAGCTAACTTCAAACCCCAGGTTACCGGCTCAGCGTGAACCCCGTGGGTTCTACCTATCATAACCGTTTTTTTATGTCTGGAAGCCTGAGCAGCCAGTATTTCCAGTAATTTTTGCAGGTCATCGACAATTATTTCTACTGCCTCTTTCATCTGCAGAGCCAACGCTGTGTCTTTGATATCAGATGAAGTCAAGCCTTTATGTATAAAGCGAGATTCCCCGCCCAGAGTTTCATTGATCCCTTCGACAAAGGCCAGCAGATCATGTCTGTTTTCTTTTTCTATCTCCTTGATCCGGGGCAGATTAAGTCTGACTTCTTTCTCAATTTTGGCGACTGCTTCCGGTGGAATCTCTCCCAGTCTGCTCCGGGCCCGGCAGACAGCAATCTCTATCGCCAGCCACTTTTTATATTTATTTTCTTCACTCCAGACTCTTTCCATCCCGGGTAAACTGTATTTTTTCAGCAAAAAAATCTCTCCCTTGCAGGTTCTTATTCCCGTTTTAATCTTAGCAAATATGGGTCTGAGTGTCAAGCAAGGGCAAAAATCTTAAAGAGGATTTTTGTCTTTAATCAAGAATTATATATCTACCGGGAGGGGAAAATTTATGACTGAAATTTCATTTGAGCAGTTAAGTAAAATAAGAATCTGTAAAGCCGGTGAAAGCCAGACCATTGAGATCGGCAGAAAGGTAATCGAAACAGGGTTTTTGCAAAAATTTCCTGGTTCTACTCTGCCCATACTGCTCTATCTGTTGAGTATCGTTGATGAAAACGGCTATCTGCGTACAAATCCAGTAACCATTGCCAGTTTTCTTCCCTGCAACCCGGAGGAAATTAAAGAAGGATTATCTACACTTGCAGAACAGGAAATAATCCATATAAATTCAGAAAGAGATGGAGATTATACCTATTTAATCAAAATTAATTTACAGGCCCTGGACTTTAATCCACAGGATACCAACGAGATAACTGGACAAAAAACAAGAAATATAAGCAGTCAGGAATTAATATCTACCCTGAAAGCCTATACCCCCAGTGGTGTAAATACAAATATTGAGGAATGGATTGATGATTTTGAACCGGAGCTAATAAAAGAGCTGCTGCGCCGGGTCGATAAGTGGTTTGTTAACCAGCACCAGCAGTCACCGGAAAAGAGGTTCTATTACCTAATGGGAATCCTTGATGACTGGTATGAAAAGAAGATCTTCTCCTATGAAAAACTGCGGCATTATGACCGGTTATACCGGGAAACAAGGGAACTTGCTTCTACTTATGGTTTAAATAAATGGCAAAATATTAACCCGGCCCTGATGGAGACCTTTAAAAGCTGGATCAGTGGTGAAAATGGGCTGGGGCTTTCTGTGGCAAAACTGGCTATAAAAGAAGCTGTTAAACGGAAAAAAGATGGACAACCATCTCTTAAATATATAGAAGACAATTTTATTAACCCCTGGAAAGAGACCGGGATCCAGAATATCCAGCAGGCAAAACAGTTATTAAAATCTCAAGAAAATAAACCTCGACAGAGCAAAACCGACTCTCCTTCCAGGCAGGACAGTCCATCTGGGGAATCGTATCACAAAAATTATGACTGGGAATATTTCCCCTGGGATATAGGTAATTTACGCGATAGAAAGCAGGAGGTGTAATAGCAGATGGCAATGGAAGAAGAATTTATTGATAATTTATATAGTCAGGAAGAGTACCAGTTGCTAGGTATCCTCCTTCAGTATCCGCACAAGATTGATGAAGTGGCCGATGTTCTGGAGGTTAAACACTTTCAGGATCCCCAGGCCCAGTTAATCTATGAAATATTACTCAACCAGTTCCAGAGAGAAAATCAGATCTCCCGTACCAAGCTTTTTATTCAGTTAAAAAAGGATGGAGTAGTTCAGAGCCCGGAGGAGATGATCGAACGGCTAACTTCAGGTTTCAATACTGAAGAAGAATTGATGCCGACTATAGATATCATTAAGAAAAATTATCAGAAACAGCTTTTAATCCGGGCTGCCCGGAAGATTAAGGAGCTGACCTCAGGCAGTGAACTTGCAATCTCTGAATATCAAGCACGGGCCCAGGAAATAATTTTCGAAGCTACTAACGAATCTTCTGACCTGGAGAAACATATATTTACAATGGAAGAAGCTTTGATGGAATCCTTTGAATCTTACCTGGACCGTAAACACAATAAAGTCGATGTGGGTTTAAGGACCGGTTTTATGTCCCTGGATAATCTAATTGGAGGTTTCAAGAAGTCTCATCTAACAGTCCTGGCTGCCTCTACCAGTATGGGGAAAACTGCCTTTGCCATTAATGTTGCTAAAAATGTCCTCAAACGAACAGTACCGACCGTTATCGTCAGTCTGGAAATGGAAGCCCGGGAAATAATCGATAGAATGGTTATTCAGGAAGCACGGGTCAACGGCTGGAAGTACAATCAGGGTCTAACCAGTGATACGGAAGACAAGAGGATCTCAAAGGCACTGGATAATCTCCATGAGCTACCTCTGGTCATCTCCGATGAACGTGGACTTAATGTTGCCCAGATCAGGGCCAGACTAAGAAAATTTAAATCCCAGCTGGGTGAGCTGGGACTGGTTGTTATAGATTATTTACAGATGATTCACCTGCCTGATAATCAGATTCAAAATACTGCCCGGGCTGTAGGAGAGGTAGTCCTACAGTTGCGAAATATGGCCTCTGAACTGGAAGTCCCGATTGTCCTTATCTCACAGATCAGCCGTTCCTTTACCAGTAGGCAGGATAAGAGACCGGTACTGTCTGACCTCAGGGATTCTGGTAATATCGAGGAAATCGCTGACGGGGTAATCTTCCTCTACCGGCATGCACACACCAGTGCTGCCGCCCGGGAAAAAGCTGAAGCAGAGGGAACCGAAAACAAAACCGAAATAATTGTCGCCAAACAGAGGACCGGTCAGACCGGCTCAGTCATCCTCTATTTTGATGAACAATATATCTGTTTTACAGATCCCGAAAACCAATCACTGGAAGGAAGTATACCAGATGCAGGGCAGAGATAATATCGATCTAAAGATTATCCTTTCCATAACCAATGCCTATCAGGAACTCTATGAAAGGGGAGAAATTACATCCGGGCAGTTAAACCGGGTTCTCTCCCTGATAGATAACTACCACCAGTTTTCTACAGAAAATTTCGAAGAGAAACTGAGAGAAATTTTTTAGTTCTCCTCTTCTTTCATGAACTCCCGGAAGAAGACCACAAATACCCCCAGCATCAAGGCCAGTACCCCGGCTATAGCCAGGTTTAACTTTGTATTGGGGCTGATCGGGTTAGCGGGTAAATATGGTTGATTAATAATCTTTACAGGATAAGTTGCTAATATTTCTTCTTTTGTATGTTCTACTTCTTTAATATAATTACTTTTCTGAGTCTGTAGTTGATTTAACCTGCTTAACTGGGAATTAATTAATAGTCCTTTTTCAGCCGGATTTAGCTCCAGTTGGTTGATCTGTTCAATGTTTAGACCAGTTTGTTTTATATCTTCTTCGATTGTTTTTATTTCATTATTTAAGAGTGCTATATATTTTTTCTGATTAGAAAGATAATTTTCATACTGCTCTTCAGCCTGTTTACTGAAACTAGCTATAATATTATTACTCAGGATTTCAGCAAACTCTGGATCACTATCTTTAACTTTAATCTTAATTATGCTCTTATTATTATCTACTGTTATGTTATTATTAATATAAGATCTTAACGCCGCCTCTGTATAATCCCGGTTATACTCTTTCATAATCGGCTCTACTATCCTGTTGCTCTTTATAATACCTGTTACATATGAAGGTTCACTATATAAGCTCCCAACATTTGACAGTTGAATTAAAGATTCAGTTTCATAAACCGGGGTCAAAAAATACTGACTCACTACAAAAGCCGCCAGTACTGCAAACATAAATAACCCGAGTATAAACCATTTATTATTCCAGATTAACATGATATATTCCCGGAGGTCGATTTCATACTCCTCATAATATCTTACCTCTTCCACATTAACACCCTCTCATTACGTTCAATTTTCAAATATATCATTAAAATCCATTAACCTCTTTTCCTAAATATATCCCTCTCTTAAATACTTCTTAAAACTTGTAAGTAATCCTTTAGGAAAAAAGTCATATTCGATAGTTAATGAATCTTTAAAGGAATATGGCAAATTATAAAGAATAATATAATTATTAATAAAATAATAAGGATTTTTGACAGATATAATATTTTAATTTAAGCTTAAAGTAAAACAAAGGAGCTACCTTCATGAAAAAAGTTACCTTAATGATATTGATATTGATTCTCGCCGCAGGCTTGACCGGCTGTAGTAGCTCCAGTTCCAGCTCCAGCCCGACTATATCAATAAAAAATTTAATCATGGTCTATGGAAAAGTTGTTAATGAAAATACAACAGAACCGGTTGAAGAAGCAACCGTTACTATGGGAACTGAAAATAGAGTTACCAACACTGACGGTATATTTACCTTTAACCTGGCGGCAGGAACCTACACGCTGCAGGTAGATGCCAGTGGCTATCTTCATTATGAAAGACAGGAGGGAATAATTGACAATGGAGAAGATGTCATACTTCCGGATGTATCTTTAACACCACTCAGCGGCACAGCTTCTCTCTCCGGCGGAATCACTATTCATAATTTTTCCCAGAGCGATAGTTATAGTACCAGAGCTACTGGTACCGGTGTAAATGGCTCTTCATCTGTAAATAACATCTCATCCATAAACTCATTTGCCCCTGATAACCTGCAAAAAACAGCAGATAGATCAGTCACATCCCCTGCCTATAAACCCGGTGAGGTTATAGTTAAATACCGATCCGGTATCTCCCGGATTTCTACTCAACAGGTGGAGCCAGGCCTTATCATACAGGATAAATTGGAATCCCGGAATGGAGAAATTGTTAAGTATAAAATCTCCTCCGGTAAGTCTGTTACTGAAATGATAGATTCTTTACGTCAGAGGGGCGATGTTGAATGGGTAGAGCCCAATTATATTCTTAAGGTCAGTAAAATACCAACCGATCCATATTATTCCATTCACCCTCAACCCAGTACCCAATGGGGACCGGTCTACTGCAATCTGGAAGCAGCCTGGGACCTGGCTACAGGCAGTGATTCTATTAAGGTTGCCGTTCTCGATACCGGCATTATTCCTGACCACCCGGACCTGGAAGATAATCTCGATCTGGCTGAGGGAGCTGATTTTGTCGGGGGAGCCGATAATCAGCCGGTGGAAGATTATCAGCTAACCGATGATGACCCCACTGATGAAAGCCCACTCCACTCCATATATGTAGACGGGAGCCACGGCACCCATGTGTCCGGAATTATCGGGGCAGTAAGCAACAATAACGAAGGTATAGCCGGAATCAACTGGAATATTTCACTTCTACCCATCCGGGTTCTCGGTGCTGACGGTAATGGTACCAGCTGGGATATCGCTGAAGGTATTTATTATGCCATTGATAGGGGAGCAAATATTATCAATCTCAGTCTGGGTAGAACATCTATTAATTCGGGAGAAAGCCAGCTGGAAAGAGATGCCCTGCAGGCTGCTGACAGTGCCGGTCTCCTCATCTTTGCTGCTGCTGGTAATAATGGGTCTGCGGTTGATTTCCCGGCAAGATATCCAGAAGCCATCGCCGTAGGCGCTATTAACTATGACCGGGAATTAGCCAGTTATTCCAATACCGGACCAGAAATCGAGTTGGTAGCTCCAGGCGGGGGTAGCAGTGGTTCTATCTACAGCACCTGGGGTTATTATGAGAATGGTCAGACAGTCTCCAGTTATACTTTTATGGAGGGCACCTCCATGGCCACACCCCATGTCAGCGGTATTGCAGCCCTGATGCTGGCCTACGGTATTCCTACTTCTCAGGTAAGGGCAAGACTACAGAATACGGCAGTTGATCTAGGGTCGGAAGGCAAGGATGATAGTTACGGATTTGGTCTGGTCGATGCCTATGCCGCCCTCCTGGATGAAAAGCTTTCCAATCCCGAGGTATTTCTGGCTGAAATGGTCAGTGGTGAATATTACTACAAAAGTGGAGAAGTAACAGCCGGAAGTGATGGTTCTTTCTCCCTCTCAAACCTACTAGCAGGAGAGTATAGCCTTGTCGGCTGGCGGGATGTCAATAATAATAGTATAATTGATGAAGGGGATTACTTTGGAG